>WTJH01000073.1 GCA_011524915.1 Flavobacteriales bacterium
TAAATCAACAGATTGCCCATAAGATACAAAGGACCCTATAAGCAGCAATAGCTGGACGTAATACTTTTTAAATGTTCCCCCCACAGGAAATAGTTTCGATATCGTTAAGATCTAAACGCTATACACTCTCTTTTAGTATATAGTGGATAATTTTTTTGACTTATTAACAGGCTGTTAAAAATATATCCAAGCATAAATCTCTTGTTATTCTGAGCTAAATTAAGACATTAAAATGAATTATAAAACAAAAAAATATATACAATATCAACTTTATTAACATTCATGCGGATCCATTGTTAATAAATATAGTGAGTAAACTATAGCAGGATTTTATGCATTTTTCCCCAAAAAATCTAAGGAACTCGTATCTTCGATTCGTGCAAAAAATTAAACTTTTTGGCTTATTAACACTTCTTTTTGTGTCCTGCGCAGACTTCTGGACCACTCGAGTGTCCCTCAAGGAGCTAGAAATTGATTCGCTGAGTCAGCCACATACCTATATATACCACAATAAACCTTTTACGGGTATTATAGAGATATCATCGAGTCAAAATCAGCTGCTTCAGGAAATTCATATCTTAAACGGTATAGAAGAAGGAGTGCAAAAAACCTATGATTCTATCAGCGGAAAACTAACTGCTGAAAAGAATATATCTGGCGGTATCCTTCACGGCCTGTCCACCTATTACTGGCCTGATGGAAACATCAGTCAAACACACGAATTTGTTCAAGGCCGTTTAGGAGGCAAGAGTACATTTTATCATAAAAACGGTCAAAAACGCTTGGAGATGCAATTCAGTCCGTCTGGAAACAAAACGGGAACTTGGTACGAATATGATCTTCGAGGAAACATCATTAAAGAAACCAAATACGATTAATACAGAAACCAATTAAAGAATAACCATATATGAACGCATTAAAAAAAATTTCGCTAGCCTGTTTGGCGTTTGTCATTTGGAGCTGTCAGGACAGCACAAAACAAAAGCCCTACAGTACAACGGGAACAATGAAAGAACTGTCGGGTACATGGGAACTTAAAGAATTTACCTACCCAAATGTAGAACAGCGCTATGTTGTGGGAGAACCCAATGGCAGCATTCATTACAAAACCGTAACATTTTCTTCCGATACTCGATTCAACACCTATACCGACAGTCAGATAGTTTACGGATCGAAATATATTTATCAGCTCCGTAATGACACTATAGATGTAAAGTCTGGATCCATCAGTAATGGGAAGTCTCTAAATCTCAAACAATTTAAGTTTGGATTCAATCAGACACACGATTTGCTAAAACTCGAAAACTTAATTACCGGAGTAACGGAGTACTACCAAAGAAAACCCTAGGCTTCTAAAAAGCCTTTTTCGCGCATCCAGTCGTCGTTATACATTTTTCCAATATATCGACTTCCACTATCGTGTAGCAAAACCACGACCAAATCGTCTGCCGTAAAGTGTGGAGCAAGTTGCAATACACCCTTGATGGCAGCACCACAGGAATTTCCTGCAAAAATACCCTCTTCACGAGCAAGTTTACGCGTATATACTGCAGCGTCTTTGTCGGTCACTTTTTCGAACTGATCAATGACATCGAAATCTACATTCTCGGGTAAGATGTCCTCCCCTATCCCTTCGGTTATATAGGGATAGATTTCATTCTCATCGAAAATACCTGTCTCGTGGTATTTTTTAAAAACGGATCCATAGGTATCAATACCCCAAATTTTAATGTCGGGGTTTTGTTCTTTCAAATAACGACCGACTCCTGAAATCGTTCCTCCGGTCCCCACACCAACAACGAAGTGGGTGATTTTTCCTTCGGTCTGTCTCCATATTTCAGGACCCGTTTGTTCGTAGTGCGCTTGGGCATTGGAAGGATTGTCGTATTGGTTTACATACCAAGCATTAGGAGTTTCGGAGGCAATACGTTTGGAAACACTATAGTAGGACCTCGGATCTTCGGGAGCTACTGCCGTTGGACATACAATTACCTCGGCTCCAACAGCTCTGAGCACGTCGAACTTTTCCTTGGATTGCTTATCCGTTGAAACACAAATAAGTTTATATCCCTTCACTATGGCTGCCAATGCCAGCCCCATTCCAGTATTCCCACTAGTTCCCTCAACAATTACTCCACCGGGCTTGAGTCGCCCATCGGCTTCAGCATCTTCAATCATCTTAACCGCCATTCGGTCTTTGACCGAATTTCCTGGATTAAAACTTTCGACTTTAGCAACTACAGTGGCCGGAATAGTCGCCGTGATTTTATTGAGGCGCACCAAAGGCGTTTGGCCTATGGTTTCTAATATATTGTTTGCAATCTCCATATACAGTGCAAATATACATCTTCAGGGTAGAGTCCCATGAATTTTGTTTAAGGATATAAGGATAAAAGTTCGGGATGAAGATTGATGATCTCGAGGATCTGTTCCTCTAGCTTTTGAGGTATTTGGAGCTTTGCTTGCAGACCTCTTCTATAGAGTTCTTCCAACAATGTTATTTCTGATGAAAATTTTGACAGAGCCTCATCCACTAAGCATATATAGGCAGGTGCTGTAAGCTGGGAATCCTCGAGACTTCCTAAAGAATGAAAAAATCTTTCCAGGTCAGAAGTATATGAGTTTACACTTGGAATGGGAGGATTTTTGAGTTTTGGGAGATCCATGGGCATTCGATCGGGATCTGCCGCTCCAGCACAGGCCGAAATCACCCTTTCCCCTACCCCTAGATGATAGACGCCCCAAGAAGGATCAAATAAAACTCTGTCTCCCAGTCGAACGGTACAATCCCGAAATTCTATCACCAAAATTTTTCCCTGCACATGCCGGGTTCCCGTGACTACCCTCCCCTGAATTTTTATCCCACTTTCGAATTCAAGAGACACTTGTTGCCCTTCAAAGATTCCGTGCTGGTCCAATTGTAGAGGAGACATTTGCTCCAAAGGAGTCGAAATCCCTTTTAAAGGCCCCAGAGCAGTTCCGTACCCTTCCGGATGTGCTAAAGTCCCGTGCCCTATCAATTCGCGGTCTCGATAACTCAGGGCCGTAGGACCCGTTGTCTGGATATAAGCAATCGTATCTTTATAAGGAATCATTTCTGTAAAGCAACCCGAAATTTGAAGCCCACTACTCAACTCTACAGTTCCAAGCTGTTCGGAATGGATTAGCTTTTGAACCCCTGTTGTTCCCCCACAACGAAGCGAAAGCGTATCTGCAAAACTTTCTAAGACGACACTCAAATGTGCAAAATTGGGAGTTACATACAAATGCGGCTGGGGCTGGGTAATATCAAAAGGCTGTTCTACAGCTGCAATACTGAGCGGAATTTTAGCAACAGAATCTTGTAAACACGAAT
Organism: Flavobacteriales bacterium; assembly: GCA_011524915.1. GTDB lineage: Bacteria > Bacteroidota > Bacteroidia > Flavobacteriales > Flavobacteriaceae > WTJH01. Next base: position 3,356 of record WTJH01000073.1, read on the forward strand.
GACTTTCGCCTATAGAGGAAAGTAATCCAGCCCCATAAATTTTAGGTGCTTTTAAATTTCCGATCAGCCCATACTCAACTGTCCACCAATGTAAATTACGGATGGCTTGCAGTTCAGAAGATTCCGTTTTGGATTGCTGTAAATCTTGGATCCGGTCTTCTGCAGCTTTTAGGGCTACTGCATCGATTGCTTCCAACTCTTTGAGCTGGGACAAATGACGTACAGCTTCATAGATTTCATAATCGCGTTTGGAGCCTATGGCTTTAGCACCGAGAGCCCCAAAACGCCTCAAGTATTCGGCATATTCCGTATTGGCAATAATCGGCGCATGACCAGCTGCTTCATGAATAATGTCTGGTGCTGGAGTATAGGTCAGTTGACTTCGGGGACGAATATCCGTGGCAATGACCAAAACTTGATAGGCCTGAAATTCCATAAATACGGCTGGAGGAATAAATCCTTTGACAGCAACTGCAGCCCAACCTATGGATTTTAAAATACGGTTCATCCCATACATATCCGGAATCTGATCGATACTTATCCCGGTTTGTTTCAATCCTTCCAAATAGGATTCGTGGGCAATGTCTTTTAGGTATTTAACATTGCGATACATGACAAAACGCCAAGTGGCTTGGTCGATTGCCGTATAGTTTTCATAGGATTGCGGACCAATATAATGCCACAAATGCTTGGGGAGTCTTTCCAAAACTGGATTCGGGGGGATCTGTTGTAGGTGTTCCATAGATACCCCTGAATTTACGCATATTTTAGCACTTGAGCAGGGGCGATTCGACTTACCATTTTTACGGGAATCCATAAACACAAGGCACTGACCAAAATCACAAAGGAGTTGAGCCCTATAAGATCCCACAGATGCAGCTCCACAGGAGCCACCTCAACAAAGTATGTGGTAGGATCCAGACGAATAATTGCCCCATATTTTTGGGCGAAATAACAGACTAACCCAAAAACATTTCCCCAGAGCAGACCTCGGCCCATCACCAACAAACCATTCCACAAAAATATTTGCTGAAGCGTAGCATTGGGAGTTCCCAAAGCTTTGAGCAAGCCCACCATTTTTGACCGCTCTAAAATCAACACCAAAAGAGCTGTGGCAATATTTACAATCCCCACCAATAGCATTACGGCGATAATAATCCAAGTATTAAAATCAAAAAGAGCCATCCATTGGTAGAGACTCGAAAATCTATTTTGAAGCAGATGAACATCTAGGTTAGAAGGAAGTTGCTCGTAGAGATTGTTGGCCACTTGTGCAGGGGGGACTTGCCCGGCAAGAGCAGAAGTAATCCCTCCCACCTGATCCGATTCCCATCGGTTGAGTCCCTGGAGAAGATCCAATGACGTAAATACCAAATTATTATCGATATCCGGAAAACCCGATCGATAGATCCCCACAAGGGTTAAACGACGACTTTTCGGATACTGAGAGCTACTTTCTGCATCGATAAAATAAGCCCGAAAACGGTCTCCAAGTTTTAAATTTAAACGCTGTGCCAATGGGGCAGAAAGAACAATCTCTGCATTTTTATTTTCAAAATTTAAAAATCGCCCTTCAAAGGGAAAAGACATCATCGCTTGGGGTGAATAGGTAGCATCTACCCCCATAAACAATGCTCCTTCAAAAAGGGTTTTATACTTTAAAACTCCCGCCTTTTTGATGAATGGATAAGGGTTCTGCAACTCGGGATGTTCTTGCCATAAAGCCTTTAATTGCTCATTCCATCGAAAAGGAATAGACGAATATTGAGCATCTCCGTTTTCGAATGGACTCACTTCTATATCGCCATAAAAAGCGGTCATCTTTTTATGAATCTCACTTTGGAGTCCTCTGGAAAAAGCAATCGACAAGAGCATGGTTACCATTCCTATGGCTACAGCAAGAGTTGCAATAGTAATGATCTGTGCGGATACCGTAATTTTACGATTCGTGCTGGAGCGCATCCGTCGAGCCAAAAAAAGCGATAAATTCGTGGTCTCTCTACCCATATCCTATGCTCAAAAGTAAACTTTTATTCTTGGTTTTTTTTCAATTGCTAAGTTTCAATTGCTGGAGTCAGCTCCCCGCAGCAGGTATTGAACATACCCACCGATACTTTCCGATGCTCAAAGGAAAAAAAATCGGGATGGTTGTTCATCAAGCTTCTCGCTTTGAGAATACTCCCCAAAAAACACATCTGACGGACAGCCTCATCCGTAGCGGCTTTAAAGTCTCTAAAATTTTCGCCCCAGAACATGGTTTTAAGGGTAAGGCAGATGCAGGAGAATATATCCAGGACGGCAAATATGGGAACATTCCCATCATCTCCTTATATGGGAAAAATAAAAAACCCACTCCCGAACAGATGGAAGATGTAGAACTGATGATTTTTGATCTTCAGGATGTAGGGGCACGATTCTATACCTACCTATCAACCCTCCATTATATCATTGAAGCCTGTGCTCAGGCAACTGTTCCACTATTAATTTTGGATCGCCCCAATCCCAATGGTCATTATGTCGATGGTCCAGTACTCCAGACCGAACATCAAAGTTTTGTAGGGATGCATCCCATCCCCATTGTTCACGGACTAACCCTTGGTGAAATGGCTCAAATGATTGTAGGCGAAAAATGGGCTGCAATGGAAAATCCCCTAGAACTGGCTATAGTACCTCTGAGTGATTATTCGCACCAAACGGCATACATACTTCCCATTCCTCCGTCTCCGAATCTACCCAATGCTCAAGCGGTGGCCCTCTATCCCAGCTTGTGTCTTTTAGAACCTACAGCAGTCAGTGTTGGCAGGGGAACCTCCATGCAATTTCAAATATTTGGCCACCCCAAATTTTCAAATGTCAGTTTTACATTTACGCCCCAGCCCAATAGCGGAGCAAAAAATCCCAAGCTCAATGGAGAAAAATGTTTGGGCTACGATTTAAGACAAGAGCAAAAACCCCAAAAAATTGAACTTAAATGGCTGCTTCAAGCCTATAAACACTTCGATGAGCCCGAAGCGTTTTTCCTAAAGGGGTTTGATAGAATTGCAGGGACTTCCAGCCTACGAAAACAATTGCAGCAGGGACTTTCAGCAACAGACATTCGAAACAGTTGGGAACCCGCCTTAGCTAACTTTAAGGCCAAACGTAAAAAGTATTTGATCTATCCCGATTAGGGTTTAGGGGATATTGAGGTATTTGTGGGTCTGTAGGGAAATCTTCCACTGTGGATTTTGAAGTACAAAGTCCACCATCAAGGGCATCATTTCCTCGCGCCGACTCCATTCGGGCTGAAGGAACAAGTGGCACGTATCGGACACCTGAGAGGCGAATTTTTCAGCAAATTTAAAATCTGATTTGTTGTACACGATTACTTTAAGCTCATCAGCCATCTGAAGAGCATCAGAGGTCGGTTCCTGATTTTTTTTAGGGGAAAGGCAAAACCAATCCCAACGGCCACTGACCGGGTACGCTCCAGAAGTTTCGATATGAATTTGCATCCCTGCATCCCCCAAGGCATCGGTAAGCGGAGTCATATTCCACATCAAGGGTTCTCCACCCGTGACTACAACGGTCTTTGAATGTTTTAAAGCTTCCGATACGATTTTGTCAATCGCTGTTGGCGGGTGCAAATCTGCATTCCAGCTTTCCTTTACATCACACCAGTGACACCCAACATCACAGCCTCCTATCCGAACAAAATAGGCGGCTGTCCCTTTGTGATAGCCTTCTCCTTGGATGGTATAAAAAGCTTCCATCAACGGGAGCTGAAGGCCTTGACGAACTAAATCTTTGAGTGTTGCTTCCATAGCGTTGCAAATATACACTATTGCCAATGGAGAGCGATTTAATTTGTACCTTGAAGAAAAAAAAGAATTATGTCTAACTGCTCCCCTTTTCACCTAGCGATTCCGGTGGATGATTTAGCGGCAAACGAAACTTTTTACACCCAGATTTTGGGGTGTTCCAAAGGACGTTCCTCCGACCATTGGGTCGATCTAAATCTGTTTGGACATCAGTTGGTATTACATGTAGACCCCAATCACAATTCTCAAAAAGCACACAATGCAGTAGATGGTAAATCTGTTCCCATTCCTCATTTTGGCGTGGTGCTGCCTTGGGACACCTTTGAACGCTTTGAAACCCTATTAAAATCGCACCAAATAAACTTTATCATCGAGCCCTATATCCGTTTTGAAGGCCAAGTAGGCGAACAAAAAACCATGTTTTTTCTGGATCCTGCTGGGAATGCCTTAGAATTTAAAAGCTTTAGAGATATGGATCAATTATTTGCTAGTTGATGGGGATAAAACTAAATTTCGACCTGTGGTTTGCAACCGTATTCTCGGACCGCAACCAAAAAACCATTGAATCCCTTATTTTACGGCTTTCCGTTGTGGGGTTTATCATCCACCTGCTACTCATCTATGCTAAGCGGCTTCAGCTATTTCACTCGCCTTTTGAAGCACAATTACTGGCCGATCCCATTTCGGCAATATACACCCCATTTTCCATCATCCTGATATACGAGGTCTACCTATTGGTTTTTTACCTCCCCCGTTCGTTTACTACATCGGTCTCTAAACAGTTTGAGATCATATCTCTAATTATCATCCGCAAGATTTTTGCGGATATCCCTAAACTAAAACTATCTGAAACAGATATTTATAGTGGCGAAAATCTTCAGTTGCTCTACGACCTGTTGGGGATTTTAGTCATCTTTCTTTTGATCTACCTTTTCAACCAAAAGCGAAAACGCCTCCCTCAAAGGAATCTTAGTGACCGATTAAAGCTTTTTGTTCGGGCCAAAAAAGGAGTGAGTTTGGCCTTGCTCCCTATATTTATAATTATGTTGATGTATAGCCTCAGCGAATGGCTGTGGTATGTGTTTAATGCCCCGGAAAACCTCAACCAAATAAACATCAACTATATCTTCTATACCGACTTTTTTACGCTACTCATTTTGGCGGATGTTTTGATCCTGCTGATTTCTTTCCGGTATACAGAACGCTACAGTCAACTGATCCGGAATACAGGCTTTATCATCTCAGCCATACTGATACGCCTATCCTTTAATACCACAGGACTCTTCAACATCCTGTTGATTGTCTTTAGCGTAATCTTTAGCTTAATAATCCTTCGGATTTATTTGGCTATTGAAGAAGAGGATACAGATGAAACTACGGAATAGTTAGGCTTTCCGTTCACAGGCTAGCAACGTATTTTTGAGCAGCATGGCAATGGTCATGGGACCAACACCACCGGGAACTGGAGTAATGGCACTGGCTTTGGCGGCTACTTCTTCATAGGCAACGTCACCTTTGATCACATAGCCCTTGGGGTGGGATTCGTCGGTAACGCGAGTGATTCCTACATCGATAATAACAGCGCCTGCTTTGACCATATCCGCTTTTAAAAATTCAGGGATTCCCAAGGCAGAAACAACGATGTCTGCTTGGCGAGTCAATTCTTCTATATTTTGGGTACGACTATGAGTTAAGGTCACCGTAGCATTCCCTGCAGGACCTTTTTGACTCATTAGGATACTGATGGGCCGGCCCACGATATGACTTCTGCCAATAACGACACAATGCTTTCCAGAAGTCTCGATCTGGTAGCGTTCCAACATCTCCATAATCCCAAAAGGTGTCGCCGGAATAAAGGTAGGTAGCTCTAAGGCCATTCGACCAAAGTTTGCCGGATGAAAGCCGTCTACGTCCTTGGCAGGGTCAACGGCCAACAAAACACGCTCTTCGTCTATATGTTTGGGAAGAGGGAGTTGCACGATATACCCGTCAATAGCTGGATCTTGATTGAGTTTAGCTATCTGCTCCAAAAGGGCTTCTTCTGTGATAGTGTCTTCTAAACGGATCAAAGTCGATTCAAATCCTACAGCTTCGCAGGCGCGTACTTTGCTCCCCACATAGGTAAGGCTAGCCCCGTCGTTTCCTACTAAGACCGCAGCTAAGTGAGGCGCTTTTTTTCCTTCTGCTCGTCGGGTATCGACCGCTGTTTTGATTTCACTTTTAAGGGTTGCGGAAAGTTGTTTTCCGTCTAAAATTTGTGTCATATCTATCGCATATTTTGCATCATTTGCATCAGGTGACGGCCTTTGCCTCCCTGCATCATCTTCATCATTTTACTCATTTGATTGAATTGTTTGATGAGCTGATTAACTTCTTGTATATCGCGCCCTGCCCCACGAGCAATTCGCTTTTTTCGACTGCTGTTAAGCACTTGAGGTTTACTGCGTTCTTCGGGGGTCATGGACTTGATGATGGCTTCTATATGCTTAAATCCATCGTCCGGAATATCCACATCTTTCATCATTTTGTTGGCCCCAGGTATCATCCCTACCAAATCCTTCATATCCCCCATTTTCTTGACCTGTTGGATTTGATTTAGAAAATCGTCGAAACCAAACTGATTCTTTGCAATTTTCTTATTGATTTTTCGGGCTTGTTCCTGATCGAACTGTTCTTGAGCCCGTTCCACTAAGCTCACCACATCTCCCATTCCCAGGATCCTATCAGCCATCCGTTCGGGATAGAAAACATCTAAAGCTTCCATCTTTTCGCCTGTCCCTACAAATTTGATGGGCTTTTGAACCACCGACTTTATCGAAAGTGCCGCTCCCCCACGTGTATCCCCATCCATTTTGGTAAGGACAACTCCATCAAAATTTAATCGGTCGTGAAATACTTTGGCTGTATTAACCGCATCCTGCCCGGTCATAGCATCTACAACAAAGAGCGTTTCTTGGGGGCGAACGGCCTTATGGATATTTTCAATTTCATCCATCAGGGCGTCATCTACTGCCAATCGCCCTGCCGTATCAATAATTACCACATTGCAATTTTGGGCTTTGGCTGCTGCTATTCCAGCTTTGGCGATAGCTACGGGATCTTTAGACTCCAGATCCGAATAGACCGGAACACCTACTTGCTCCCCTACAATTTTGAGCTGATCGATCGCCGCTGGACGATACACATCACAGGCCACCAAAAGAGGCTTTTTGGACTTTTTTTCCTTAAGGTAAAGGGCTAGTTTTCCGGTATGTGTTGTTTTCCCGGATCCCTGAAGTCCAGACATCAGGATCACAGCTGGATTGTCATTTAAATTGATCCCTTCGGCTTGGTCTCCCATCAGGCGGGTCAACTCGTCTTTAACAATCTTGATCATCAGCTGACCGGGCTGCAGACTCGTAAGCACCTCTTGTCCCAAGGCTTGCTCCTTAACCGTATTGGTAAAATCTTTGGCAATTTTATAGTTAACATCGGCATCTAAGAGTGCCCGGCGTACTTCTTTTAAGGTCGCAGCGACATTAATCTCCGTAATTTTTCCGTGGCCCTTGAGAACTTTAAAGGCAGAATCTAACTTGGTACTTAAGCGATCAAACATACTTTTAAATTAGGGCGTAAAAGTAAAACGAATTGTGGGGAGTAACAACATCCATTTTAAGCGGCTTTTGAAGACTTATGAAACAAATATCCCATAACCACCACATGAGGGAATGTAATGGCTGCCAAAAACACAAAAAACAAAGGCAATACCCTTGAATATTCCCATGGAATAAAACTATAGACTCCTGCTAAGCCCCCCAACGCTAAAACCCAATATAAAAAGGATTGGCGTATATACGTATATATAGAAGCTGCTGAGATTTCTCCAAACAAAAAGTTGAGTTGCGAACGCAAGGACGGAAACGAATGAAAGAAGCAAAAGTAAAAGGCAAAAGAGAATAGCAATGAACTGTTCCAAAAAACCATACTCAATCCAATCAACACAAGACTTTCTCGAAAAAAAGATTTTATATGGGAAAGCCGAAACATCCAAACCAATACAGCTATCCCAAGACACAGCAGTACTCCTAAAAATATTTGACTAGAAATTTGTATCCCTGTAATACTTGATATGACCGCTTGAGTTTCGGTCAGATGTGAATAGAAGATCAAGCTAAAAATAAGTCCTCCATAGAGTGTAAAGAATAATCGAGATGAAACCTTAAGTCGGTTTTCGAAATGTTGTTCTCCAAAATGGTAGGCACTGATGCCTACAAAAAATGCCAAGGCAATGGTAGGGACTATAAAAAACAAGAGCCCCCCCAGAAGAACTACCCCCAGATAGAGGAGGAAATTTTTGTTTATGTTTCGACCATTTTCCGTGAATATTTGTTTAATGATCTGTAAGTCATTGGCACCGTGTAAGATACCTACAGTAACAATGCCTAATACCGCGATGATATATTGAACATTTACGTCCAAAAAGCCTGCAATCAAGCCAAACAAAACAAAGAAGGGTGAAAATTTTTGCATCGCAAGAGTTTGATTTTAAAGGTATTAAAAC
>WTJH01000151.1 GCA_011524915.1 Flavobacteriales bacterium
CATTTGAGGACGGTATAGCATTCCACACCCCACCGATGTTAGACTCCCATCGGAATGAGTTATTAGCACCCGTAATGGAACTCGTTGGTGTGGCTACTGCAGATAAAAGATCTACACTTTCCCCAGCACATATAGATGAAGGCAGTAGAATATTATTGGTACCTGTGATTTGATTTAAACGGAAAGTTTGAGCTGCTTCTTCATAACAACTGGTCCCTGAAACAGAATAGGCTCGTACCGTGATTATCGTATTATCTACAGAAATAGTTGCAGTATAGGTATCTGAAGTAGAGGATTGTACAGTAGAAGTCGATGTAGTTGAGGGATCGTATTCTAAAAACTCAAACCATGTCGCTCCTGTACTAAAAGCCTGAATAGCAACATTCCCTGTAGCGCATAAAGTTGTATTCGTAGGAGTTAAACTCAAACCAGCTACCCCAGGCGAGTCATTTACCGTCAAAGTAACGGTATTGGAATAGTCGTAACAGGTTTCACCCCCAAAAGTACTTACAAAAGCTCTTCTGAATGCGGTGGTAGTAGTTATACTTGAATAAGCTAAAGACTCGGAAGTAGTCCCGGCTCCTGAAAGATCAACCCAAGCACCAGCGTTATATATTTGCCATTGATATGATGTAGAAGCTGACCCAATCGTAGCCGTAGGCGTTAGGTTTGAAGTAATCACAAAAGCATCGCCACTACATATGGTTGCAGGCGATGGATTTAAGACTTGATTATTCCCAGTGATGTTGTTATAGCGGAACGTCCGCGAATCTTCCTCGTAACAGGTCGTTGTGGAATCCGTATAAGCCCGTACTGTGATTACTGTGTTGTCTGCATTAATAGTGGCAGTGTAAGTGTTTGATGTTGAGGAAACTAAACTTGTAGTTGTAACACCAGTAAATCGTAAAAATTCAAACCACCCAGCTCCTGTACTTGAAGCTTCTATACGTATATCTTCAGTGGCACAAACAACGGTTTGATTCGGCGTGAGCGTCAAAGCTACCGTCGTTGGCACTTGTTCTACCGTGAGTGTAACTGTATTAGAATAGTCTCTACATATAGAACTACCAAACGTACTAACAAAAACACGACGATAGGTAGTTGTTGTTGTAACTCCTGTCGCAGTAAGAGATTCTGAAGTTTGACCGCTAACGATATTCCATATCCCTCCAGAAAAAATCTCCCATTCATAAGTCACCACGGCAGCCCCGATAGTAGTTGTGGGAGTAGCGTTACTCGTAATGGTAAAAGAGTCACCGCTACAAATGGTAAGCGGCGAAGGATCCAAAATCTGATTGACACCAGAAATTTCGTTGTATCTAAATGATTCAGTTACCTCTGCATAACAAGTCGTTGTAGAATCGACATAACTTCTAACAGTAATGACAGAATTGTCATTGATAATGGTAGCAGTATAAGTAGCCGAAGTAGACGACTGAACCGTGGTGGTAGTAGTTCCATTAAATAACTGGAAGTGATACCAACCCCCTGTTCCTGAAGCAGTTAATACAACATCTTCCCCTTCACAAATTTCATTTTGATTTGGATTTAAAGTAACACTTAATGTAGGCACTTGTGTTACAGTCACTGTCACTACATTGGATTCAACGTCGCAATCGGTATTTGTAATACTGTTGCGGATAATCCTTTTATATGATGTTGTGGTTGTGATATTTGTTGGAGCATATGAAGTCCCTGTTGCAGTAGCTATAGTTACCCAAGCGCCATTACCAGCAGTATAAAACTGCCATATGTAAGATGTTGTCCCTGAAACGTTTGCCGTAGCCAAGCTATCGTTTGTCAAACTCACCCCTTGCCCAGCACAAATTGCTGTAGCAGACTGATTGATTTGATTGGTACCCGTGAAATCGTTTAAACGATAAATTTCCTGAGCCTCATCGTAACAAGTTGTTGCCGAAGTTGTATAATTCCGAACAATTATAGTCGTACTATCTGTACCAATAGTCGTGCTAAAGGTTGCTGATGTCGAGGATTGTACTGAGGTCGTTAAACCTCCAATCTCGGTCAAGAACTCAAACCAATTTCCGCTTCCAGTTGCTGTTAGATTTAGTGTTTGACCATCACATATAATATTGTCATTATCATCATCACCCAAACTGACATTGGGTATTGTCGTCACTGAGAAGTCATAGTCATTAGAGTCTTTATCACAACTTCCATTATAAACACGGACCTTAACTTCTTCATTATCAACTATACCAGAGAAAGTTATGGTGTTACCGACTTGTAACCCCTGAGATACAAATGTACCTGTACCGGAATCTCTGAAGAACTCGTAGTTCGTAAAACCTGTTGGCGCTGTTAGAGTTACTGACTCCCCTTGACATATAGTTACCGTGTTCCCGACTAAACTACCCGGGTTAAACGATAAGTTCGGAACGGCAGGATCGGAAATAATAGTAACAGAACTCACCCAAGAAAGGGTATTGTTTGTGCTATTGGTATCTGTGTACCCCGTAGAACTTACAGTTACCGAAAATCTAACATTGGTGATTCCAGCATTAGGGAAATTGATAGCATTAGGACCTGTTGTGGGCCAGTCCCAATAATCAAAAGTCCCTCCAGATAGGGAAGTACCACTATTAAAGGTTAAAACACCAGTCACCTGTTTCGTGTAGGAGTTTGCACCACTAAGTGTAACAGAAAAATTAAGAGTATTGGTGGAGGTTAGGGTAATGGTGGCAGCCAAACTTGAATTATCCACCCGAAGTCTAAAGTCCCCAACAAATCCCTGACACTCCTCAAAAGGAGAACTAGAATTCTGGAGATCAATATCGGTGATACTTAAATCAACAGATTGCCCATAAGATACAAAGGACCCTATAAGCAGCAATAGCTGG
>WTJH01000149.1 GCA_011524915.1 Flavobacteriales bacterium
TGCAAAAAAATCTGAGCTGTCGGAATTTGCGCGAAGCTCAAAAAAATATGCTGAGCTTTAGCTTGGTATTGGTCGGAGTCACCGCCTTATTTTTACTGTTAGGAGCTCTGAACTACAACTATGCTGCCGCCAATTCAATTGCACTTCCTGTACTGAACGGAAGTCCCAGAACCGATTTACTATTTCCAGAAATTGCTCTGAATTCTAATCTTGGAGCTGTTGTTGGAGGCACATTTATCTTGGGACTTATAGCTGCAGCCTATAGCAGTGCCGACAGTGCACTGGCGGCCTTGACCACCTCCTATTGTATCGACTGGCTAAAACTTCCTGCAGAGGCAATTGCCCCAAAACGACGTAAAAAAATTCATTTGGGAATGAGTGCCCTTTTGGTTGGGGTCGTTATCGTATTCTATTATGTACTGAGCAGCAATGTCATCGATAGCCTGCTTACTGTGGCTTCCTATACCTATGGCCCCTTACTTGGGCTGTATTCCTTTGGTATGTTTACTTCCTATAAAATAGACGACAACAAGGTCGTTTGGGTATGTGTCAGCGTATTGATCTTGGTGATTGGGCTGGCCAATCTACCTGTTCGCTATTTGGGCGGCTACCAATTCGGTTATGAACTGCTTCCGCTGAATGGCCTTTTAACTTTTTTAGGACTCGTACTGATCCGTCGCAAGTAATACCAAAGTACAAGCCTGTTGGGTATTCACTCCTTGAGCCTCCAAGCGTTTTGCAAAGGCAGGGTTTTCGGTTCCCGGATTAAAAATGATCCGTTGGGGTTCCAATTCGAGGACAGCCTCTTCCCAGTGGGTTTGGTTTTTCGGGCTGAGGTACAAGCTGAGGGTATGAATTTCTCCTTTCGTTGGGAGCTCAGTTTGAATGGGTATTCCCAGCAGACTGCCCTCTCTTCGCCCTACAGCTACAACCGGATACCCCTGAGATAAGAGACGTTCGACTGCTTTATAACTATAGCGCTCCGGATTTTCGGAGGCCCCCAATACTAGGGTTACCATTCGATTAGTGCGCTCCCCCACGTAAATCCACTACCAAAGGCCGCTAGTACAATCTTATCGCCCGACTTAATCTTCCCTTCCTCCCAAGCTTCTGTAAGGGCTAAGGGGATAGACGCCGCAGTAGTATTTCCGTAGCGTTGGATATTGTTATACACTTGGTCGTCTTTTAAACCAAATTTTTTCTGAATGAATTGGGATATTCTCAAATTGGCCTGGTGAGGCACCAACATATCTATTTCCGAAGCCTCCCAACCGGCGGCTGTAAGTCCTTCGACAATTACTTCTGAAAAACGCACCACGGCATTTTTAAAAACCAATTGGCCGTTCATATTGGGATAATAAGATGTGTCTTCGGGGTCGTTTGCCTCCATAATTTCTGGTACCCAACGGTTGGTACTCGGACCGATAAGCGCGAGTTCTTCGGCAAATTTTCCTTGGGAGTGTAGATGTGTGGTAATGATACCCCCCGAATCTTCTTCGGAACGGCTGACAACTGCTGCTGCAGCTCCGTCTCCAAAAATAACAGACACCCCTCTCCCGCGAGTCGAAAAGTCTAAGCCTCCAGAATGGTTTTCACTTCCGATGACCAAAACATTTTTATACATCCCTGTTTTGATAAACTGATCGGCAGTAGAAAGAGCGTATATAAATCCAGAACACTGATTGCGAATATCCATAGCCGGACAAGTTTTGATGTCCATCATCTCCTGGACCAATACTCCAGAACCTGGAAAATAATAATCCGGGCTTAAGGTGGCAAAAAGGATAAGATCCACATCCTGTTTATCCAGATCGGCGCGCTCCAAAGCAATTTTCGCTGCTTTGACTCCCATCACTGCTGTGGTATTCCCGTCTCCCTTGGCGATATGTCGTCGGGTTTCAATTCCTGTTCGTTCCACGATCCATTCGTGGTTGGTATCCATGACTTTGCTTAAGTCGTCGTTGGTCACTACATTTTCAGGAACATACTTCCCAAGTCCCGTGATTCTAGATCGGTACATAAATTTTATTTAAAGCTTTAAAAGTAACAATAAATCTATTTTCAAAAAAAAGCGCCCGAAGGCGCTTATGCAATTACATACAAGAAAACCAATTAAACAAAACGCATGTAATTGAAGACGTTTACCTCTGCCTTGAGATCGTGCAATAAATTGTACAAGCCAAAAAAGGTTCGGTTGATATATAAAAAATGTTTGGACCCGCGGCTCCCATTCATCTGACGTAACTGACTGTCTTCTGACAGTTCCTCGGATAAGCGGGCTATTCCGTCCCAAAAATTATCGCTCCCAAAATCAAAAGTATCGTGATGAAAAGGACGGGTAAATAATTCCATCATGTTGTGGAATACCGATTTAAAATACCGCTCCTCCTTGGGGCCATCTGTGGGCAATAAAATTTCCAGTTCGCGAAGCAATGACTCAAAAGCTTCCATATCGTCTAAATTTTCACGCTTGGAAAGTGCAAAATAAGGTTCATAAAAATCCTCGGGCACATCTTTAATGCAACCAAAATCAATAACAACCAAATTACCCTCGGTGTCGATCAAAAAGTTCCCCGGATGCGGATCGGCATGCACTTGACGGAGGTGGTGCATCTGGAACATATAGAAATCCCAAAGGGCTTGTCCGATACGGTTATTTTTTTCAGGATTCTGTTGGTCCGATTTGACATACTCGCCTATATGCAAGCCCTCCATCCAATCCATGGTTAGGATTTTTTTGGTGGACCATTCGGCATAGTAATTCGGAAATTTCAATCCCGGAAGTTGGGAACAAGCAGCAGAAATGGATTCGCTGCGTTGCAGTTCCAGTTCATAATCGGTTTCTTCCAACAACTTATCCTCAATTTCCCGAAAATATTTTTCGGTATCCTGACCTTGCAGATTAAACATCCGAACAGCTATGGGCTTAACGATGCTTAAGTCCGACTTTATACTATCCGAAACTCCAGGGTACTGAATTTTAACGGCTAGAGATTTTCCGTTCTTTTCGGCCCGATGTACTTGCCCAATACTGGCCGCATTAACCGATTCTATTCCAAAAGTATCGAAGACCACCTCTGGGGCGGCTCCTAGGTATTTTTGAATGGTTTTTCGAACCAATGGGCCCGATAATGGAGGAACCGAAAACTGAGCTAAACTAAACTGCTCCACATAGGCTTGGGGCAGCAAGTTTTTTTCCATACTCAACATTTGTGCCATTTTTAAAGCACTTCCTTTGAGTTCCTTGAGCCCGTCATAAATATCCTTGGCATTGTCTTCGTCCAAAGTGGAACGATCTACCGAGGAATCCAGAGCCTTTTTGCCGTAATATTTGATGTAGTTCCCGCCAATCTTAAGCCCGGTAGTTACCAATTTACCGGCCCGTTCAATTTTGTGGGTTGGGATATGATCTAAAGACTTCATGCAGAGGTTTGGAATTTTTCTTTCCAAAGAAATTTTCCGAAATCCAGTATAGCATTCAAGGGAGTATTGTCAAACACATCAAAAGCTGTTTGTACAGATTTTTCGATAGCCATATCGGTTTTCTCAAAGCCTGCAGATCGGTCGTCGATCCAAAACTTGAGTAAAAACATCAGTTGGACCCAAGCGGCCTCCGAAAAAATCTGGGGAGGGTGTTGGGTGATTCGGTTGTTTTTTTCGGCATTGCCGTCTTCAATCAGCTCTGTTGCAAATGCCTTAAACTTGGTCCGTAGGCCACGCAGTTGCTCCATCTTTTCGAGTGGCTTGACTTCCTTGTCCAACGTAAAAAGGACATAGCTTCGGTTGAGCAACAACACCTCAAAAAAGGTGTAATAAAAGCTTAAAAGTTTGTCCTTACGAGAGAGGGCTTCGTAATCTTTGTTTTTGTGGAGGAGTTTTTCTGTGTTTTCGAAAAAAGCCGTCCAAATGGCATCTCGGATCCCACTTAGAGATCCAAAATGAGCGTAAAAATCGGCTTCCTCAATTGCGTTCACCTTACAAAATGCATACACAGATTTGGGAAACTGCTCGTGCTCCAAAACGTAGTGCGTATACGCTTCGAATAATTGCTGTCGGTTGGTTTTCTTTTCTTTTGCCATGATTTTAGCTTAAAGGACAAAAATAAGGCTTTTCGTTTAAATATTTTAAAATATACTTAAACATAATTGTGTCATATTGGCAGCATTTAAGTTTGGTATATTTTTGGTAGTGGTGGTAGCAAATCTATTTAACTATGACATCAGGAAAGATTAATGTATCGGTTGAAAACATTTTCCCTTTAATCAAAAAGTTTCTTTACAGCGACCATGAAATTTTTCTTCGGGAGCTTATTTCCAACGCCACCGACGCCACTACCAAGCTGAAGCATCTGAGTAGCATAGGCGAAATCAAAGGCGACTTAGGCTCTTTACAAATCGACGTTTGGACCAATAAGGACGACAAGACCCTCCACATCAAAGATCGAGGGATTGGAATGACAGCCGAAGAAGTTCAAAAGTATATCAATGATGTAGCATTTTCTGGAGCAGAGGAGTTTTTAGAAAAATACAAAGACTCTGCCGCGGATAGTGGAATTATCGGTCACTTTGGTTTAGGATTTTACTCTGCCTTTATGGTGGCCCACAAAGTGGAGATTATCACCAAGTCTCATCAGGAAGCTCCTGCGGCTCATTGGAGTTGCGACGGTTCGCCCGAATTTACTTTGGAGGAAGCGGATAAATCCGAACGAGGAACCGAAATTATTTTACATATAGCAGAAGACTCAGAAGAGTTTTTGGAAGAAAGTCGTATCCGTGAGTTGTTAAACAAGTACAACAAGTTTATGCCCATCCCGATCAAGTGCGGGACCAAAACGGAAACACTTCCCCTCCCCGAAGACGCTGCAGAAGATGCCAAGCCCGAAACTCAGGAAGTCGATTATATCGTCAACAACCCCGAACCGGCTTGGACCAAGACTCCTGCCTCATTAGAAAAAGAAGACTACAGCGCTTTCTATCGCGAATTGTATCCCATGCAGTTCGAAGAGCCTCTGTTTCATATCCACCTCAATGTAGACTACCCTTTCAACCTAACTGGAATTTTGTATTTCCCCAAGCTCAACAATGAGCTTAACATGCAAAAGGATCGGATTCAGCTCTACCAAAACCAGGTTTTTGTTACCGATAATGTAGAAGGGATCGTTCCAGAATTTTTGACTTTACTTCGAGGAGTAATCGACTCTCCAGATATCCCCTTAAACGTATCTCGAAGTTATTTACAAGCCGACGGAGCCGTAAAGAAAATCAGCAACTATATCACCAGAAAAGTAGCCGATAAGCTCAGCGGTTTATTTAAAGAAGATCGTAAAGCTTTTGAAGACAAGTGGAACGATATCAAAGTAGTAATTGAGTATGGGATGCTTAGCGAAGACAAATTTTTTGAAAAAGCCGAAAAGTTTGCTCTTTTCCCAACCACCGATGGCGCATATTATACCTTCGAAGAGCTCGAAAAAGAACTCAAAGACAACCAAACCGATAAGGACGGGAAGTTTATCTTGTTGTATGCTGCCGATCTGGAAGCCCAGCACAGCTATATCCAAGAAGCGAAAGACAAAGGCTATACCGTATTGCATCTAGACTCCCCTATTGTTGCACACTTGATCCAAAAGCTGGAAACCAGTAAAGAAAATATCAGCTTTGCACGAGTAGACGGCGATGCGATCGAAAACTTGATTAAAAAGGAAGAATCTACGGTTTCTAAACTTTCGGATGCGGAAAAAGAAGAGCTTAAACCGCTTATAGACGAAGCCATTCAGGACAGCCAATACACCGTTCAGGTGGAAGCCATGGACAGCAACAGCAGTCCTTTTGTGATTACACAACCGGAGTTTATGCGTCGAATGAAGGAGATGCAAGCTACTGGAGGAGGCGGATTTATGGGGAATATGCCCGATATGTACACCCTCTTGGTCAATAGCAACCACGAACTGATCCGTACGATTTTGGATACCAAAACCGCTAAAAAACGGACCCGACTCATCAAGCAAGGGGTGGATTTAGCCAAGCTATCGCAAAATCTCTTAAAAGGAGAAGCACTTACGGACTTTGTAAAAAGATCCTATGAGCTGATCAAATAGATTTTTAGCCTATCCTATGTACAAAACCCTACGTTAAAGCGTGGGGTTTTTTGTTAAATTAGGGGGACCTAAAACTGTATAATTATTTTTCCTTCGACAAGGGAATTAAATCTAAGACTTCATATTTCCGGATGAAAGCAACCCCTGAACATCACAGAAGAATCGCTGAAATGACCTTTTCTTCGGTCTATCCCCACTATGTCACCAAAGTTGAAAAGAAAGGCCGTACCCTAGCAGAACTTCACCAAGTCATCCAATGGCTCACGGGCTTTGACGAAAAACGACTGCAGGAATTGATTGCTCAAAAATGCACCTTTCAGGAATTTTTTAATCAGGCGACGCTACACCCCAATGCCGAAATGATCAAAGGGGTAATCTGTGGTTATAGGATCGAAGAGATCGATGTGGAACTGACCCGCCAAGCCCGATATTTAGATAAGCTTGTAGACGAACTCGCACGGGGAAGAGCTATGGAAAAAATTTTGAGAAAATAAATATAATCGGTTCGATGACCCATTCCATCCATCACGATGTATTTATAGAAGCCCCCATCGAAAGGGTCTTTAAGGCCGTGAGCACTCCCAGCGAGCTCAATCAATGGTGGACCCAAAAATGCAGTGGAACCCCCGAGCTTCATGCACCATACAACCTATACTTTACGGACCAATACAACTGGTGGGGACAGGTCAGTCAATATGAGGCTCCTCAAAGCTTCGAAATTCAAATGACCCAATCGGATCCCGACTGGGACCCTACCCGTTTTGGTTTTCATCTTAGCTTTAGCAACGGAAAGACCCTGCTGTCTTTTTATCATCAGGGGTGGGTCGAAAACAATCATCATTTCCGATTCAGTTCGTGGTGTTGGGCCCTATTGCTAAAAGGCTTAAAAGAATATATCGAACAGGGAATCGTGGTTCCATTTGAAAAGCGAAATTGAATGGACTTATTTTCCAATCATAGCCCCGGCCTATGGGCGCCGGATCTTCCAGACGCAAAAATTCGGTACTACCAGAATTTTCTGAGCGCTCATGAAGCCGATACTTTATTCGAGTATTATCAAAAAAATATTCCGTGGAAGCACGAACCGGTCAAAGTATTTGGAAAAACCTATATGCAACCTCGACTGACTTCTTTTCATGCCCAAACCAACAAAAGCTATAGCTATTCGGGGCTTACCCTACAGCCAGCTTCAATCGACAAACCCACACAAGAGCTGATAGACAAAATAGCTTCCTTGTGCTCCACCCCTTTCGATGCTGTATTGTTTAATCTCTATCGGGATGGACAGGATAGCAACGGCTGGCATGCCGATAACGAAAAGGAATTAGGACCTCGGCCACAAATAGCATCCATCAGTCTTGGAGGCGAACGTTTTTTTCATCTGAAACATCGAGAAATTAAGGAACAGCGACTCAAATTTCCCCTACATCACGGCAGCTTATTGTTGATGGAAGGAGATACCCAACTCAAATGGTTGCATCAGATCGCCAAAACCAAAAGAGAAGTTGGACCCCGAATAAACTTGACCTTCCGAAAAATGTATTAACCGAATGGCTTAGACGCATATCCCCAAACTTCTCGTCATATACAGGTTTTTGCCGATAAACATATTGATTTTCAACCATAAAGGTGACTCGGGTTACATAACTTAGAATGAAAGATCCCAGTATAATTATGTTAAAGTTTGGGAAAACAATTGAAATCAAATGTTAACTTTACTCCCCAAAAATTGCAGCTTATCAAACCATCCCATCAGCTTTTTATAGCATTGCTTGGGCTATTTTGGACCCTCCAAGCCCAACAAAGCTCTCAACAGATTTTTGTAAAGTATATCCAAAACGACCTCAACATAGATGGGTTAGGAAACGAACCCGAATGGAGTATGGCTACCGAAGTTTCGGACTTTACCCAATGGCGACCCACAGACTCCCTGCCCGCCACCTACCCCACACGGGTCAAGGCCCTGTTCAACGACGAATATTTATACCTCTTAGTTACTTCAACTATTGCCTCCAAAAATATTGTGGTTCCCTCTCTTCAACGAGATTATGAAGGCTATGGAAACGACAACATCACCTTTACCTTAGATACCTTTAATGACAAAACCAACGGTTTTTTCTTTGGCACCAATCCCTATGGCGTTAAACGGGAAGCCCTTCTTTCCAATGGAGCCAATGACTACAGAAGAGATTCCAACAGTAGTTGGGACACCAAATGGGAGGTAGGCAATCAACTCACAGACAGTACCTATGTAAATGAAATCCGAATTCCTTTTGCTCGACTCAATTATCCACAGGGCAGTCAGCAATGGGGATTTAATCTCTACCGATACGACACCCAATCCGAGGAATGGACCGCCTGGGCTCGAGTTCCTCAAAACCAATCGATTGTGGCTTTAGCCTTTAATCAGCCCATGATTTTTGAAAAACCTTTGGGAAAAAACAATGCTCCCTGGGCTGCCATCCCTTATATCAATAGCGTGGCTGCCAAAGATTTTGATAACGACAAAAGGGACAATTCATTGAAATTCGGAGGCGATTTTAAAGTTCCCATCGGCAACGGCCTCAATTTGGATCTCACCCTAAATCCCGACTTTTCACAAGTCGAGGTAGACGACCAAATCATCAACCTCACTCGATTCGAAGTTTCGCTCCCAGAAAAGCGTCAGTTTTTTATTCAGAACAGCGATTTGTTCACCAATTTCGGAGACTCTCGGGAAGCTCAACCCTTTTTCTCTAGACGTATAGGGGTGGCAAAAGACCGGGACGACAATAACATCCAAAACCGGATTATTGGCGGATTGCGATTGAGCGGTAAACTCAACGATCGCTTGCGTATCGGGCTGATGAACATGACCACAGACGAAGATCCCGAAAACGGAATCGATTCCTTTAACAACAGTGTACTAACCCTACAACAGCAAGTTTTTTCTCGTTCCAACCTCAGCTTTATTTTTATCAATAGAGAAGAGCTGAACGAAGAATACGACGGGGCCAATATCCAAAACTACAACCGAGTGATGGGCTTGGATTATAATTTGGCATCGGCAGACAACAAATGGACCGGAAGAGCATACGCCCACCGATCTACAGTCCGCAGAGGAGGCGACGACAACTGGAGCAGCGGAGCAACCATAGACTACAATACCCGCTTTTATGGCTTTCGATTAGGAGGGATTTATGTAGGAGACGACTTCCAGTCGGATTTGGGTTTTATCCGTCGGACCGGAGTTTTTAAGCAAGTGGCTACTTTTTCGCGGCGCTGGTATCCACAAGATTCCCCTGTGGTCAGCTATCAATTGCGTTTGTTGTCCTTTATGTTTGTTAAATCCGAACGCCCTTCCAACCTCTCGGACCGAAATAATGGCTTTCGTTTTTCAATCAACAAAAGAGACCAATCTTCTTGGGAATTCGAGATGAGAAATCAATACGTCTATTTGTTTGACCCTTTCGATCCCACAGGAACCGACCAAACCCCATTACCCGGAGAAGCAGAATATAAGTATACCTGGGGAAGTGTATCTTATCGTTCAGATCCCATCCGTGAAATATCTTTCAACAGTGAATTATCTGTAGGACAATTCTATAACGGTCACCGTTATGGTATCCGAAACAATATCACCCTTCGAAAACAGCCTTATTTTCGGGCGAGCTTATTGCTCAATTTCGATCGAATCGATTTACCAGACCCCTACCCCACCAAAAACCTTTGGCTCATTAGCCCCAAAATAGAAACTACTTTTTCTAAAAACATCTTTTGGACCACCTTTGTACAATACAGCTCCCAATCCGATAATCTGGGGATAAATTCTCGCCTGCAGTGGCGATTTGCTCCTTTGTCTGATTTATATTTGGTGTATAACGATCAATATTACGATATTGACAACCCTCAAGCGAGCTTTCGGTCCATCAACCTAAAGCTCACCTATTGGTTTAATTTTTAAGCATACATGAAAACTAAAATTCAATTTATTCTATTGGCGCTTTTTTTAAGCGTTGGACTTCAACAGTGTACCTCCGAAAAGAAACTCCCTAAAAACACCATGTTGGTGGAAGGAACCGTAGATGGTCTTCGCAGGGGAACCTTATATCTCCAAAAAATGCAAGACACCCTTTTGGTCGCTGTAGATTCTGTTAAAGTAGAAGGAGATTCCCAATTTCAGTTTACTACCCCCCTAGAACATGCCGAAGTCTATTATTTATACCTGAATAAAAAAGATGGAGATAGCCTCAACGACCGGATTATGTTTTTTGGAGAGCCCGGAAAAATAAATATCCAAACCCGTTTACGAACTTTTGAAAGTAGTGCTCAAATAACCGGCTCTAAAAACCAAGAACTCCTCCACGAGTTTTATGGATTTGTTCGCAAGTTTAACAGCCAACGCCTCGACTTATTAGAAGACTTTTTGAATGCGCAAAAGGACGGCTTAGACAATTTGGATAGCTATCAAGAACAATTGGATCAGAATACCAAACGACAATATCTTTTCGCATTGAATTTTGCCACCAATCATGCCGACTATGATGTGGCTCCCTTTATTGTGCTTTCAGAAATTTACGATACGCAATTACACTTTTTGGATAGTCTAGCCACCAAAATGACACCGGAAGTAAAAGCTTCCTTCTACGGCAAAAAGTTTGTAAGCTTCCTGGAAGAACGCCGGGCAGCAGAACAAGGGGAAGACTAACCCAGCTGGTTGATCTTGGTTTCTATGTTGGAAGTTCCCGACTGAAAGGCGGTACGAATCTCTGAAAAACGTTCGTTGCGATCCTCTTTTTCGGTCGCATTGATTTGCTGAATCAGATCGTCGAACAGCGTAATCGCTTCATCTATTATAGCTTCAGAAGCGGATAGGTCTGCCGAAGGATTTGTGAGTTCCCATAGATATATTTCCTCTATCAGTCCCCCGATAGTATTGTTGATTTCTTTTTTAAAGGCTTTTATACTGGCCATACTATTGATTTTATTCCTAATGTAAGAATTTTTAAGATGCCATTTTATTTTTTTTCAAACTTCTCAGAGCTTCCTTAATATGAGGGGTTCCCAACAAGTTTTCATACACCTGAATAATTTGACCTGAGGCATCGATCACATAGGTCAATCGTTTATTGAGCAATCCAAAGAATTGTTTCCCGACGCGGAACTTTTTATGAATGGACTTATCGGTATCGGCTAACAGTATAAACGGCAGGTCGTGTCTTTGTGCAAAGCGCTGATGGCTTTTGACACTATCCGCACTTACGCCTACCACCTGGGCACCCAGTGCCGTAAAGTCTTCATAGGCATCTCGAAAACCACAGGCTTCTGCCGTACAACCGGGGGTATGATCTTTGGGATAAAAATAAACCACTGCAGGCTGCCCCTTGAGTTGAGCAGAATCGAACGTGTTTCCATGCTGATCTACCCCCTCAAAAGCGGGCATAGAACTTCCTATTTTAAGCATACATCAACCTTTAAATGAAACAAAATTACGTGG
>WTJH01000181.1 GCA_011524915.1 Flavobacteriales bacterium
GAAAAGTTACCCATCGGAAGAGCAGCCTACGGCGATATGAGTTCGGATGGAAAAAAGATTGCCTATACTCCCATTACTTCTTGGGACCCCGAATGGCGAAACTATCGGGGTGGACAAGCCCAACCCATCTGGATTGTTGATTTGGATAGCTTAAGCTTAAAGCAAACTCCTCAGTTGGATCAGGAAAGACATCAAGACCCCGTATGGATAGGTGATGAAGTGTACTATTTATCCGAACGCGATTATGCCAATAATATCTGGAAATACAACCCGAGTACCGAACAAGAAACTCAACTCAGTTTTCATCAAAAATTTGATGTTAAAAATATCGACTCTGACGGGAAAACTTTAATCTACGAGCAAGGGGGCAGACTGCATCAAATGGATTTGCAAACCCAAAAATCTCAAGTCCTCCCAATTCAAGTAAAGGGGGATATGAATTTTTCGCGTCCCCGTTGGGAAGAAGTTCAAGGAAATCAATGGTCTAATGCCAAACTTTCTCCCTCGGGGAAAAGGGCTCTGTTTGAATACAGAGGCGATATATTTTCGGTTCCCAAAGAAAAAGGGAGTTGGCAAAACCTGAGTCAAAGTCCAGGAGTTGCCGATAGAGCTCCTGTTTGGTCGCCTCAAGGCGATCGGGTTGCTTGGTTCAGTGATGTTTCGGGGGAGTACAGTGTAATTATTGCTGATCAAGATGGGAATGTGGAAAAAAGAATTCAACTGCCCAATCCTACTTTTTTCTTCAAACCCGAATGGTCTCCGGATGGGAATTATCTCGCATTTACGGATACGCATTATCAGCTCTGGATTGTTGGGGTCAATAGTAATACTTCTACAAAGATCGATACGGATCGCTATGCTCATCCCAATAGAACGATGAACCCCGTCTGGTCTCCAGATAGCAAGTGGGTGGCATATGCCAAACAACAACAAAGTCATTTTAAGTCCATTTTTGCCTATAACGTATATACTAAAACCAAATTTCAAATTACAGATCCTTTGGCCGATGCTATTAGTCCGGTATGGAGCTCGGATGGAAAATACATCTATACGTTGGGAAGTACAGACTACGGACTAAACTCGGGATGGCTGGACATGAGTTCCTACGATCCAAAAACGACCAGAAGTCTTTATGCTATTGCATTAAATGCTGAAACTCCTGCACCTGTTTTGCCCGAAAGTGATATGGAAACCTCTCAAGAAGAGGATACAAAAGAACAAGACGAAGATCAGATACCTCAGACAATAATTGAACCCAAAGGAATTTTTGATCGGGCAATACCCTTAAAACTTCAAGCAGCCAATTATACCGGACTATACCCAGGACCTAAGGGGATTCTATTTCTGACCAAGGCATCAGAGACCCAGACGGACTTATTCAAGTATGATATTTCCAAAGCCGAAAGCAGTGAATTTCACACGAAAGTAAGACAGGTTGTTGTTAGCAGTTCTTTAGAACATATACTAATCCAGAGTGGAAATCAATGGAAAATTACCCAAACATCAGAAGCATCAGCAGCAAAAATTGAAGCAATCAAAACTACCCCA
This sequence comes from Flavobacteriales bacterium, assembly GCA_011524915.1. Classification (GTDB taxonomy): domain Bacteria; phylum Bacteroidota; class Bacteroidia; order Flavobacteriales; family Flavobacteriaceae; genus WTJH01. The sequence continues at coordinate 1,549 of WTJH01000181.1, forward strand.
CAGCTCTATATTGTTCCTCGAGAAGAATACGCCCAAATTTTTAGAGAAGGATGGCGATTTATGCGCGATTTTCTCTATGTCGATAATGTTCACGGTGCCCCTTGGGATACCTTATATCAATGGTACGCTCCATGGGTAGAACATATACGCCATCGAACAGACCTTAACTATTTAGTAGATATCCTTAGTGGAGAAGTAGCCATTGGACATTCCTATGTTTCTGGAGGAGATCTTCCCGATTTACCTCAAAATAAAACGGGACTTTTGGGCTGTGATCTCAAAGCTACACCCAAGGGATATCAAATAGAAAAGATATTTACAGGAGAACGTTGGAATCCTGAGATAAAGGCCCCCTTAGGTCTTCACGGTCTTGGGGTTCAAGAAGGAGATTATATTTTAAGTATAAACGGGAAAGTTTTAAAAAGCAGCGAAAATCCATATGCTTTATTGGAGCAAACCGCGGGACGAACTATTGCTTTAGAAGTCAGTAAAGACCCTAGTTCCGATGAGCGTCGTAAAATATGGATCGAACCTGTAGCGAGTGAATCTCGCTTACGGAGTATCGACTGGGTGGAAGGGAATCGTAGGAAAGTAGATGAGCTTTCGGATGGGAAAATTGCTTATGTATATGTGCCCAATACTTCGGGACGTGGATTTACCTCCTTTAATCGCTATTATTTTGGACAACAAGATCGCAAAGGAGTAGTGGTAGACGAACGTAACAATGGTGGAGGTTCTATAGCCGATTATATGGTGGATATTATGGCGCGTAAACCTTATGGCTATTTCAATAGCCGTGCAAACGATCGAAGACCTTGGACAGCTCCTTTAGCAGCTATTTATGGTCCTAAAGTAATGCTGATTAACGAACGGGCGGGTTCTGGTGGAGATATGCTTCCCTTTATGTTTAAATTTAGAAATATTGGGCCACTAATCGGGACTAAAACTTGGGGAGGTCTCGTAGGAACTTGGGATACGCCTCGATTCATAGACGGAGGACGTATGGTCGCTCCTCGAGGAGGATTTTTCAATTTGGATGGGGAATGGGAGGTCGAAGGCGAAGGTATAGCTCCAGATATTGAAGTCATTCAGCACCCTAAAAAACTAGCCAAAGGAGAAGATCCTCAATTAGAGGCTGCTATACAAGAAGCTTTGCGTTTATTGGAACAGGACACTTTTGAGTTTTCTGAAGAACCTAATCCACCTGTCCGCTGGAAAAGACCACAAGGATTTTCTATCGATTCTTCCAATTAGCAAAATATGCTTGTAGTGCTTAAG
>WTJH01000178.1 GCA_011524915.1 Flavobacteriales bacterium
CAGCAAGCGTCCTTTGTTCCGTTCGAGTAAATAGTCTTTTAAAGTGAAAGACTTCTGATATTCCTGAGAATTAACTGTAGTTTTTAACAACTCCAGCTTATAGTGTTCGCTACCCACCAGAGTAGGGTAGAGGTTTGCGGGGATTTCACTCCCCATATCGGCATTTAAGTTGATCCCGGCAAGGGCGGCTAAGCCACTGACCCCTCCTGGAGCTTTGGCATCCCCTGTTTGCGGAACAAAGGTCACTTCTGCTTTATAGCTGATGGGTGAGGTCAATGCTACAACTACCCCCAGAAGGGCTACCCCAAATGAAAAGACAAGGATAAACTTCCGTGCTTTCCATAATTTTTTAAGGAGTTCTACCAAATCAATTTCATCTGTGGCCATTTCGTTTGTCATCGCTTACTGATTGATTAGGGTGTTGATTAATATGCCTAAAGTGGAAATTCCAGAAGTAATCCCGATCCACTCCTGGGTAGACATTCTTCTTTTTTCCTCAGCTCGTTGGGGAACAATGATGGTGGATCCTTCATTCACTTTAGGGTAAAATTTGATCCCCAAAAAAGTTTTGGTTCCTCGGGTGGTTCCATTGGCATCAACCACAAATGTCTTCCGTTTCAGGGCATTGCTTTGAACTCCTCCGGCGGCATTAAGATAACTTCTTAGCGACTGTCCACGCGAAAAAGCAACGGCTGTTGGGTTAAGAACAGCTCCTTCAATAGTTACGGACGGATCTTTGACTTGGACGACGATTCGGTCTCCCGCTTGGAGGGTCACAGGATTTTTGTCCTCTAAAAGCACAGGGATTTTGATGGTGTTTTGCAGCGCAACAGTCGACAAAGAGTCTCCAGCAATTTTTTGTTGGATATCTGTATCCAATCCTACTGTTCTTTGAATAAAAATCCCAAAAGGATTGGCTTTAGAAGTGAGGCTTCCAGCTTTAAGTATAATGGACTGGGCGGTTTCGTCCAAACGTTCCAAAACAAAGGTTCCGGGTTTGTTGATCGCTCCAGAAATCCGAACTTCAGATATGGGTTGAATATCGGGATTGGTCCGTACACTGACAATATCCCTTGGATTTAGTAAAGGATTGTCGCCCAGCACCTCTAGATCGGGCCCAAAAGCATAGCTGTTATAAAGCATATACTGACTTTCTTCATTCGCATCTAGAGCTAATCGATACACCTCTACTGCTGCTGGTTGAGCATTGGCGGTAAATCCTTCGGCAGCCAACAAGGCATCTAAAAGGGTTATTCCGGGATAATAGGTTTGGTTTCCTGCTTTTTTGACTTCTCCGGTGAGGTTGATATTGGAGCGTTCGTTCAAAAGAACAAAAGAGGGAACTACGAGTTTATCGTTGTTTTGAAGGGTGAGTGCTTTAGAGTTCTCCGAGTTTAGATCTACCGAGATTACATTTTCGATTTTGCCATTTTTTTGTCGATACAATTGGGCTCTGGTGGCAAAACCATCTTCGGTGAGTCCTCCTGAGGATTGTAATAAGGCTTCTACACTAGGATTGTCGCTTAAGGCATAGGTCCCAGGACTATTTACGGCTCCTTCTATGATGACCCGGTTAAGGTAATCGCTACCCAAGGCTTTGACCTCAATTTTATCTCCAGCGGAAGGCTGTAGCTTGTCAAAATCGGAAGCTTTAATATTTTGGACCTGAATTCCCGCTACAGTTCTGGATTCTAAGGTCAGGAGGTCTCTTTGAGCGTCTACTGTAAAACCTCCTCCAAAGGAGATCAGATCCGAAAGGGTTTCCTCCCCAAGGAGTTCAAAACGTGCGGGTCGGTAAACGTTTCCGGTTAAGCGCACCGTCTTTTCGACCGTTGGGATCAACAAAACATCTCCATCTCTTAACTGAACTTTGGGAGATATACCGCTTATTAAATAAGTATATAAATCAACAGACTTGATCTTTTTTCCTTTTCGCAACAGACTGATGTTGCGATAACTCCCATTTTCGGTAATTCCTCCAGCGGCATAGATGGCCAAGAGGGGAGATGCAAAACCGTTTAGGTTGTAGGTACCCGGAGTCGTGGCTTGTCCTACGATGTTTACCAAGATAGAACGGGCTTTGACCAAGCTGATGTCTAAAAAAACTTTTTCGGCAGCTACCGTACTTCCCAGTCCTGCATAAATATTTTGCAGCGAGCGTTGAATTTTCGTTTTGGCAGCCCTAACCGTTAGTCCACTCAAATAAATGGGAGCAACCCCGGGGATGGAGATGACTCCATCGCGTCTGATTTCAGTGGTATAGGCTTGAGTGGCAGCCCCCCAAAGTTCGATATACAACTCGTCTGCAGGTCCCAATTGATAGTCTTGAGGCGTAGCAATATTGATCTGTGGTTGTAAATCAATTTTAGGGTTGTTAAAGAAGGAAGCTCCAAAAACAGGAAGCTCTTGATTTTTTTCTGGTTTGACTTTTGCCTGCGTCTGTCCAAAAGCAGTTGTATTTACTTGGGTAGGCAATACGGCTTTTTGAGGTTTGTCGTTGGGAATTTGTCCCAAAGCTTCTTCTACTTGGCTGGGGTCGATCCCTTGGAGTTTGGCTGCGGCTTGCAGCTGTGCTTTCGAAAAGGTTTGTGCATTTGCCACGACTCCCACAAACAATAGAGGAACGAGCTGAAGCACGAATCGGTTTAGATTCAATTGTCAAGGTTTTAGTTAGACGCTTCGAAATTAATAAAAATAAGGCATCTTTATGACTATTCAGAGGGGTAAAGGAATGCTCTCAATACTATGAGATGATTCTCTGAGGTATTATTTTATAGAATTGTCTACTAATTTATTAATAGATCCTATAT
>WTJH01000187.1 GCA_011524915.1 Flavobacteriales bacterium
CCAATTGTCCGGTGGCCGAAACCCTCCCTATGGAAGTGGAAGAAAAAGTAAAATCCCTCAACGAAGTCGCTTCGGCAACCGTTGAAATTACCTTTGATCCTCCTTGGACCCAAGACCTGATGAGCGAGGAAGCCAAACTCGAACTGGGAATGCTCTAATGGAACAGCCCATCCTCAATAAGGTTGCTCAAAGCGAATTGGAAGTATTGGACCCCATGGATTATTTTGGTTCCAAACCCTTGGCTTTAGACCTAAAGGATTTTTTAGATCAAGGACTAATTCTGCGTGAAAAAGAATTTCGAGCCCGTGTCAAAGCCTTCGATTGGGAACCCTATTCCCAACAGGCGGTAGCTGTTTTTTGCTCTTCCGATGCCATCCTTCCGGCTTGGGCACCGCTATTGATTGGAGTCCAGTTGGCCCAGCATGCCCGTATGGTAGGCTATGGCAGTGTGGCGGCAACCGAGGTTTTGGAATGGCAACAAAACATCCAATCCAAAGATTGGAGCTACCTTCAGGACAAGCCCGTGATCCTCAAAGGATGTGCCGAAAAAGAACTGCCTCAGACGCACTATATCCAATGGGTAAGCCTCATTAAACCCTTTGCCCGAAGTATTTTCTATGGCGAAGCCTGTTCGGCAGTCCCCCTCTGGAAAAAACCCAAATCCTAACCCCATAAATACATACCTATGACCTTTTTAAAACAATCCATCCTCTTCATCTGTTGTGGTTGGATGGGGCTGCAACTGAATGCTCAGTCCGAAAAAGCAGCGGATACCCTTTGGACACGAACGGCACAATTGAGTCTTTTGGCCAACCAAAGTACGTTCCGAAACTGGACTGCTGGGGGTGCCAATAGTTTGGCGGGAACCTTAGGAGGTAAATACGGTTTGGTCTATAAAGATTCGCTTTGGAAAGGAAGTGGTATGTTGGAGTCTTCCTATGGACTCAACAAGATCGAGAACAATCCCTTCAGTCGCAAAACCGACGACCGCCTTATGCTCGACCTGCGGATCGAGCGTCTGTTGGTGGACCGCTGGAAAGGACATGCTTGGATGAACCTACTGACCCAATGGGCGGTAGGATATAAATATGACGGTAGTGGCGACGATGCCACCCGGACCCGAATTTCCAAAGGCTTTTCGCCCGCCTATTGGAAAACAGGACTGGGGCTTACCAATGCCAAAGACGATAACAACCGAATCGATCTGGCCATGGCGACCCTAAAAATGACCTTAGTTTCCCGAATTTTTACACGAGACTTGGAACCCGGAAAACAATACTTTGGGGTGGACCGAAACAAAACCTCCCGAACCGAATTTGGTTTAGATTTTGTCTGGAAAGCTCAATGGGATTTATGGGAAAACGTACAGTGGAAACATCTGCTCAACATATATTCCAACTATCTGGATCGCCCTCAAAATTTGGATATCAACTATCTGCTAGAAATTGACCTCAAGGTAAACGACTTCATCAGCACCCAGCTGGTGGCCCAATGGGTATACGACGATCATGCCATTGAACGGGTGCAGTCGCGGCAGATCTTAGGCATACAATTCCGCAAGGATTTTTAAGTCCCAAAGCAGCTTTTGTATCTTGCAACCCATGGCTTCCAACAAGCGTGTTATCATACTGAGTTATTATTGGCCTCCCGCAGGAGGATCGGGGGTTCAGCGATGGATGTATTTTGCCAAATATCTCCAACAATTGGGCTGGGAGCCCATCCTTATTGTTCCCGACCCCAAACAGGCTTCCTATGCGGTTTTAGATCCAAGCTTAGTAGGGGAAGTCGCCCACATTCGAAAGGTGGAAACTCCCAGCCGAGAACCCCTCCGCTGGTATGCCCGCCTGAGTGGAACTTCCCAAAAAATTCCCCAGGGCGAAGTTCCTCGAAAAAGCCTGTTCCAAAAAGCTGCCGCCTTTATTCGGGGAAACTTTTTTATTCCCGATGCCCGGAAAGGTTGGGTCCCCTATGCGGTGGCAGCAGTCGAAAAAATCTTGGCCGAAGGTCCCGTACACACCCTGATCACTACGGGCCCTCCACATTCCACACATCTGGCAGCTTTGCAACTTCAAGAAAAATATCAGCTCCGTTGGTGGGCCGATTTTCGAGACCCTTGGTCCGAAGTTTTTTACAATCAAAGTCTGTATCGTTTAGCCTCCAGTATCCGCAAAGACAAAGCCCTCGAGGCCCAAGTCCTTCAAAAGGCCGATGGGATCCTGACCACTATCGGTGGGGGTTTTCATACTTCTTTAAAAGCCATTGCGCCCCAACAACATTTGGTGGCTCTCCCCAACGGATTCGATGCGGAAAGCTTTAAGGCCATCAGGCCCGAGCCCGCTCCAGACCAATTTCATCTGGTCTATACCGGGCTGCTCACCCAAAACCAAGCCTATCCTCAGATCGTTCGGGCCTTGCAGCCGCTGAGCGAAAAGACCGCCATCCGTTGGACCTTAGCCGGACAAATAGCCCCCGATATTGTGGCCTATATCCAAAAACAACTGCCCCGAGTAGTAGTCGACTATCGCGGCTATCTTTCTCATCCGCAAGCCATAGCTTTGATGAAAAGCGCATCTCTCTTGCTCAATTTTAGCTTCGAAGGAGCCCACCAACAGATGATCTCTGGAAAGCTGTTGGAATATACGGCCACCCAACGGCCCGTTCTTTCATTGGGCGACCCTCAGTCGGCAGCGGCTCAGTTTTTGATGCAGGGATCTGCCGCTCAAATGGTTGCACCTACCGACCTGTCGGCCATATCTCAATTTTTGGAAAAAGTTCTGGAACAGCC
>WTJH01000118.1 GCA_011524915.1 Flavobacteriales bacterium
GAAGTCAAGTCAAGGACTATGCTGTTCGGGCTCGAGATAAAAAATTGAAACCGGATGAAATGGATGGAAGTACCTTTACCATTTCCAACTTAGGGATGTTTGGTATTTCGGAATTCACTTCGATTATTAATCAGCCGAATTCAGCCATCTTATCGGTAGGAGCTATAGTTGAAAAACCCATTGTAAAAAATGGTCAGATTGTAGTAGGTCATACGATGAAACTTACCTTGGCTTGCGATCACCGATCCGTAGATGGGGCAACAGGAGCACAATTTTTGCAAACCTTAAGAGAATACATTGAAAATCCTTTGATGTTGGTGATTTAAGCCCATAGGGATGAAAAAAACGATTTTAATTACGGGAGCCAGTAGAGGTATTGGATTCGAAGTAGCCAAACAAGCCTCTGCTGCTGGCCACCAGGTGTGGGCAGGATCACGTAACTTAAAACCCTTAGAGGTATTAGAGGGAGTTCAGTCCCATACATTAGATATATCGGATCCTAAGGCCATTGAAAACTTTGTTTCTGTCCTCCCTGATCAGATCCAATTCGATGCCATTATTCACAATGCTGCTGCTTTTCTAAATAAGCCATTTGCTGACACATCCTGGCAAGACTTTGAGCAACTTTATAAAACCAATGTTTTTGGAGTTGCAGAACTTACAAGACTCCTTTTCCCTAAAATAAATACACAGGGACAGGTGTTGAGTATTAGTAGTGTAGGAGGTATTTTAGGAACGGTCAAATTTCCGGGACTTTCGGCATACAGCAGTAGTAAGGGAGCCTTGGGGATACTAACGGAGTTATTAGCAGAGGAATATAAGGAAACAGGTCCCTGTTTTAATGCCTTAGCTTTGGGAGCCGTACAAACAGAGATGTTGGCCGAAGCCTTCCCAGGTTACGAAGCTCCTCTGAACGCTGCTGAGATGGGTGCTTATGTATTAGACTTTTCTTTAAACGGACATCGATATTTTAACGGGAAAGTATTGCCTGTATCGGTTTCTACCCCTTAAGCTATTTTGGATTTGGAGTATCAGAAGTTTCTTCCCCCTTCGGCTATCGCTTATGTGGAAGGCTTAATTGAGAAATTTCCGGTAGAAATACGTGTGGTGGCCAAACGGAAATCCAAGCATGGAGACTATCGTACACTTACCAATGGAAAACATAGAATAACCCTAAATGCAGAGCCTAATCCTTATCGCTTTCTAATTACCTGCATTCATGAAATAGCGCATTTGGTCGCCTTTCAAAAATACGGATCTGGGATTCGATCGCATGGAAAAGAATGGAAACACGTCTATACGCTGCTGATGAATCCGCTTCTTCATCCGGAGATATTCCCCGAAAATTTACTGCCCTACTTAAACCAGCATTTTAAAAACCCTAAAGCGGCAACTGATTCAGATTCAAAACTTATCATTGCCCTTCAAAATTGGGACCCTACACCTGTCGGACTGCGTCTTTTTGAAATACCCCTAGGGGAGCGTTTTCGATTAGAAAATGGCCGAACTTTTATCAAGGGGCCCAAGAGAAGAACTCGATTTTTGTGTACAGAGATCGCTTCGGAAAAACAGTACTTAGTCGTAGGGCATGCCCCCGTCGAAAAGATTCAATAGAAATTATCTCTTGAGGTAAACCTCTCGAACTTTTTTCAGTAATTCCGACGAGTAAACGAAATTACTCACAGCTTCATTATCGGTGACAAAAATTTCTTTTTGTGTGCCTTCCCAAGCTTTTAAGCCAGATTCTAAAAAGACTATTTTTTCTCCAATTTCCATCACCGAGTTCATATCATGAGTGTTAATTACCGTAGTGATGTTATACTCTTGCGTAATTTCCTGAATTAGGTTGTCGATTAGGATGGCAGTCCTGGGGTCTAAACCCGAATTGGGTTCATCACAAAACAGGTATTTTGGATTCATAACAATGGCCCGGGCTATGGCGACACGCTTTTTCATCCCTCCTGATATTTCGGCCGGATATTTATGGTTGGCATCAATTAGGTTGACCCGTTTGATGACCACATTAGCCCTTTCTTGAATTTCTGCCTTACTTTTATCGGTAAACATTTGCATCGGAAACATAACATTTTCCTCTACGGTCATCGAATCAAAAAGGGCGCTTCCTTGAAACACCATCCCCATTTCTTGTCGCAGGGTGATTCGTTGCTCTGGGGACATATCTTGCATGGCCATTCCATCAAAGATGACACGACCTCCTGTAGGGGTAATAAGCCCCAACAAGCACTTCATAAATACGGTTTTTCCCGAGCCACTTTGCCCAATGATTAAGTTGGTTTTTCCTTGTTCAAAAGCAGTACTGATTCCCCGTAAAACAGGGGTGTCACTAAAGCTTTTTGTTAAATGTTCAACTTGAATCATTAGGTCAATAATAATTGAGTGACGATATAATTGGTGATAATAATTACCACACTAGTCCAAACAAATGAGGTAGTGGCAGCTTTTCCTACTTGTAAAGCCCCTCCCTTCATAAAATAGCCATGATATGCCGGTACGGTTGCTAGTAAAAAGGCAAAGATGATGGTTTTGATGTAGGCATAGACCACATGAAAGGGTTTAAACTCCAGCTGTATTCCTTCAATAAAATCAGCACTCGAGGTGAATCCTCCGTATACACATGCTACATAGCCTCCCAAGATTCCCAAGAACATGGAAAGAGTGATGACAAAAGGGAAAAACAACAGGGCTATAATTTTGGGAAATATCAGATAATTATAAGTATTAATGCCCATTACTTCTAGGGCATCAATTTGTTC
>WTJH01000154.1 GCA_011524915.1 Flavobacteriales bacterium
CATACGTATTATTTTTTTTAAAAGTATAAAATCAATAAAGAGTATGCAACAGTAAAATTAAGGTATAAAAAAACCCCTCCTAGTCGGAGGGGTTTAATTGTTAGATATATATTGATCTAGTTTCGCGTAACAAAACCTAAATCAGTAGCATTATCAAGGTTTGTGGTACCTCTATCACCTGCAGCGTAATATGCACTAACATATGAGTCAAGAGCAACAGCAGCACCAAATGATGCAGGAGCAGGTGCAGTAGCAGTTGTAGCAACAGTCGTTGTTCCATCAATATTTCTTGTACGAGCGTAGTAAGTAATATCTGAGAACTCAATGTTAATAGAAGCAGCTGGGGTCGTAGCAGCATTTGCTGCATCATACCAGTCTAGTAGAGATTCTATTTGACTAGATACCACGAAAGTAGCAGATACGGCAGCTTGCTGAGGAACAGTTTCTGTAGCCACTGTTGGAGTAGCACCCTCTGTCCAGGTTCCAGCTAAATCAGCACCAGTAACAGTTAATGCAACTGTTGCACCAGCCTCTGGGTATACAGCAGCTGGAGGTACAATAGAAGTTACAGAAGCGTTTCCAGTAATAGTAATGTCACGAACCTTATCAATATCTGCCAAGTCGACAGAAGTAAGATCAGAGTTGTTAGTAACAGTAATGGTAACAGCAGTATCTAAACCAATGAAGTCATGGTTTAAGTCTAAAGTAGAAATTCCAGTGTTATTAACTGTTAGATCTGTAATGTACCCTGAAGTAGACAAAGATGTAACACCAGCACCTGATACAGTAGCTGAATCAAGCTTACCTCCAAGAGTCACGCTAGTAAGCGTTGCATTTGATGTAATTGCAGCAGTTGTAGTTACAACGCCACGTTGCGCAGTACCAGAACCAGTAACAGATACAGAAGTTAGAGAACCTAAATTAGCTACACGAGTAGCGTCAGTTAATGTGAATACAACGTCTTGAGAAGTTACACTAAGTGATGTAGCATCTTCAGCTAAAATATTAGTGGCAGCTATTGATTTTAATGTGATTGAGGTTGCACTGTCAGCAGTTACCCTATCAGTAGCGACAAAATTAGGGAATGTTACAGTTGTAGCATCAGGTAAAACTAAAGTGCTAGTAGCTGAAGCAAGCGAATCAAGCATAACAGTTGCACCTCCTATTGATGCAGCAGCATCTAAATCTAAGAGGTCACCAAAGTCTGCAGCAGTTTCTGCTGCCACAGTGATTGTGTTTGCGTCAACTAAAGCGCCGAAATGTGATTCTGCAGAGTTTGAAATTGTGATATCTTCAGCATTTGTAAGAGCATCAAAATGAATAACAGTTGTATCGGAAGATGTAATATTTATTGTACCAGTCGCTGTCAATGCAGAGTCAAATCTAATTGAAGAAGCAGCAGCAGCATTGATAGTTAAATTTGTAAGCGAAGTAACAGCACCAACAATGCTTGAAGCAGCGTTAGCAGTTATGTTATTAATTCCAGCTGTACCAAGATTAATCGCACCAGTAGTAGAAGCAGTTTGTGTTAACTGACCAACCGTACCTCCTGGGTTCAATATATCACCTGCTACAGTAACACCCGTTAAGTTGATTGACGTAGCATTAGTTGGAACAATTGCATCACCACCTACAGAAGTAACTTGTGAATAGTTCCAATCTCCTGTATGTCTAGCATTTAAGTCACCACCAACAGTTCTTAAAGCGGCTACAGTTGGAGCACCACCTGATAATCTTTCCAAATCACCACCAACAGATGTTAGTGCTGGTAATGAAGGATTTCCAGTAGTGTTTAGAAATAATCCACCACCGACTGAAACAAGACCATCAAGGCTTGGAGCGTCATCGCCAGATAAAGTTACTGTACCTACAGCTGAAGCAAGACCGTCAGCGGTAAGGCCTCCAGTAACTCCAGTAGCTGGGCTATTAAGTAAATCTACAGTACCGATAACTGTCGCAAATTTAGCTAAAACAGCGTTTGCACGGTCTAGCTGATCTTGAGTTGTCAAGAAACCTGTTCCGACACGAACATCAAGGAAACCATCTAGCACAATTGTACCTGCGTCAGCATCAGAAGGCACTAAATTTTCAGCTGCACCTAATTGAGCTTCGTTTGTGATTATAATACCACCTGAAGCGGGACTAATTACAGAATCACCCTGAAGTAATGTTTGTACATCATCCTGAACGTCAGCAAGGGTTGCCGATACAGCAGCCAGTTGGGCTTGCGTAAGTGTGTTGGCTGATAAAATTGATTGCAATGAGTCAATAATCGCAGCTTGATTTGCAAGAGATGCAGTTAGATCAGCAACGCTATCGGTTGTTGGAATAGCTTGGATAGCAGTGCTTAGGTTAGAAACAGCAGTGCCCAAAGCCGTAAGATCACTCTGTACTTGAGATAGACCAGCAACAGTAGTCGCCAAATCAGTAATTTGGGTCTTGAGATCATCAAATTGATCATCATAGTTTTGACAGCCAACTACCGTTAGTGCAACCGCCAAAAGACTTAATAAACCTTTTTTCATTTTGATAAAAATTAAATTAAAATTAATAATGCTTTTTATTTTTAGATTAACATTTAGTTGCAAATATAAGTATATTCTTCAAACTTCAAATTATTTTGCCAAAAAAAAGAAAATTATTGTCTTCACTAAAACCAAGACTAACAAGATGATAGAGGAGGGTTATAATGAAAAAACCCTCACCTAGGTGAGGGTAAAGATTTTTAAGACTTTCTTGCGAAGTATTAACGG
>WTJH01000024.1 GCA_011524915.1 Flavobacteriales bacterium
ATTGGTTCCATCTATGGTTAAAAGATCCGTTGAAACGATACGAGAATTGTCTCCTACGACCAAGATTTCATTTTTATCGCCAAGCGAAGTATCCATAAATCCGGTAGCCGAGATCACCCCCGCAGTAGTTACTGTAGTAACTAGGCTGTTCCCCAATTGAATGGAATTGCTGAAGCGAACCTCTGCATCTTGTCCGATCGCAATCGCATTCGTCATATTGTTGTTTCGAACATCGGCCCCATCGCCAATGGCAATATTCCCGGAACCTGTGGTATTGGTATTTAAGGCGATATATCCCAAAGCTACATTTTCGGAACCTGTTGTATTGAGTTCTAAAGCTTGAGTTCCTAAAGCTGTATTTTTATTTCCTGAAGTATTTTGCAAGAGCGCTTGGTAGCCAATGGCTACATTGTCGTCTGAAGTATTATCTTGTAGAGACTCTGTTCCCAAAGCAACATTTTTTTCCCCAGTTAGGTTGTTTTGTAAACTAAATGCTCCTAAGGCCACATTGTCTGCACCGCCGGTCTGACTTCCAGCCGCCTGGTGACCGATGGCTACATTTTGGCTTCCACTATTGAGGGCAAGAGCCGATCGCCCAACACCCACATTGCGAGAACCAGCCCCCGAACTTCCGTTGAGAACATCATAGCCTATAGCCACATTATCGCCATCACTAGAAGTCGAATTAAGGGTCCGGTATCCCAAGGCTGTATTCCGCCCCCCGGCATCGCCGGCTTTTTCATTTAAGACAAAACTCCCATGGGTGTCTCCCTGGAATTTAAGATAAGCCAACTCACTTCCATCATTGGTTCCCAAGGTGATCGAATTTTGACTACTGATCAATTGATCCCCGTAAATTTCTACAAAACCATCCCCTGATTGTCCCAAATTTAAAGCTGCTGTTCTGGGAATAATGGATTGATTGGTCCAAATGGCGGTGGATGGAGAAAAGCCGGAACCCGGAGCTATTCTAAAGTCTGATGTTTCTACCCAGCTCGAGCCGTTCCACCGTAAAACTGCCCCTTGGCTTGTTCCAGTAGGTATTTCGTTTAGATTCCTAAAGGTTAATGTTTTGGAAGCTGTATAAGCCAATACCTGATTGTTGATCGATCCGGGTTGGCTTTGTGGAAAGAAATAGTGATTTCCAGCAGTATTTCCTACATAAAAACTCAGCGATGTAACACCTGCTTTGACAGAAGATGCATTAGTAATGAATTCCACATGATCATTTGCACTGGTAAGTTTCAGGTCGGCTCCACTAGAATATAGCTGTTGCGCGTAAACGTTTTGGATATTATCGACTGTCGATCCAAAATCTAAAGTACCGCTAACCAAAACAGTTTGGTTGATTTTCCCTAGGATACTGACGGTATCATCCGCTGAGCCCCCAATATCAATATCCTCTACAGTAGAAGAATCTCCAAGTCCCACATTTCCACCCAATGTTAATAGTTCACCCGAAATAAAGGTGTCGCCTACACGTATCGTTCGAGTGGTAGTATCATTATTAGCAACCACATCATCCAAGGTTTGATTTTCTAAACTTGAAAAAGATTGAAATCCTAAGGCGTTGGTTGAAGTAAGCACCATTATATCATTGATATTGCCATTAGTGGCTGGAAATGTATAGTGAGTTGAGGCTGAAATATCTCCCATAAAATTAGTCCCAAGTGCAATCCCCCCAACTATAGTTGAGCTTTCTTTGAAAGTGAGTGCAGGGGTGACTCCAGAAGAAGCACCGGTTTGAATTTCCATTACCGAACTTCCAGATTTCAGTGCCTTGGTATAGGTTTCACTAAAAACATATGAAGGAGTCCCTAATAATTTGTCGCCCGAAGAACTGGGGCGGAAAGTATCTAAAATCTGAACATCTCCAAAGGTCGGTACCAAGAGCTTATTGGTAGTTAAGCTAGACCCCGAAACTGTTCCAGAAGTTTGAACCAAAGTAACAGCTGAATTTCCAAGCTGAACCATATTGCTAGCCGTGGCTATGGCACCATTCCCAAAGGCTGATGCATTAACAATGGAAGTGGAATTTACATCTGCTGTATAGCCGACAACTGTATTTCTATTGGCCGAATTCCCAACAGGGGTATCCAAAGCCTGATAGCCTATGGCAATATTTCCCCAGCCTTCCGTACTATTGTAGAGTGCCTGATTCCCGATAGCAATATTGCCTCCTGCATTCAATCCTCCCGATCCCTCTAAATTTTGGGCTGCAGAAGAACCAATCGCGACATTGCGATATCCACCCGTTAAGGAAGCCAAACTATTGTATCCTAAAGCCGTATTATGAGACCCTGTAAGAGCCGTGGGCGCATCTCCAAAAAACATATTTTGATTATCCAGCAAAATCTCTTTTGTGGTCCCTCCCGTTGTCACTTCGATAAAGGTACCACTCGCGGTTAGAGTCAAATTGGAATTTGAAAACACTTCCCGAGTATTAATATCCTGAAAATTTTCATTTGCTGTCCCCAAGTCGACATCATTATCATCTCTCGGAGCTAGGGTTGTCTCCAGTCGGGCATGTGTAAATAAATTATCGCTAGTCCCAGGGCTCGTTCCAATAACAGTATCGTCCCCCCGCAATTCGGCTCCAGCAGTCGCAGTAATTTTTCCAACTTCAATATCGTTCGAGGTCGTAGATCCTACATCCGTAACTTGGTCTAATGTAGGGGTTGCTGCCAATGAACTTAAATCCACCGTAATGGAAGCTGTGGTAATATTTTCAGGTCTTAACTCCAGG
>WTJH01000011.1 GCA_011524915.1 Flavobacteriales bacterium
ATCTTCACCATTTATTATAAATGGAATATAAAAAGTTAGGATTGAAAACAATCCAAGCAAAAATACATTTATGTCTTTGCTTAAAACTTTACTCATTGTTTCGATTTATAAACCTCTTAATAATATCAGCCATGTATTCAAGATGTGTTTCATTTAATCCAGGCCAAACACCAATCCAGAAGGAGTTTTTCATGATAATATCAGTATTGGATAAATCACCGATTACCTTTTTCTCTATTTTACTATAGGCAGGCTGTTTTGTTACATTTCCAGCAAAAAATAAACGTGTCCCAATTTTATTCTTTTCTAAGTATTGAACTAAATCGTTACGATCAAAGGGAAGATTATTTCGAAGCGTTAGCATAAAACCAAACCAACTAGGATTAGCGTTTGGCGTTGCTTCTGGTAGAATAAAATATTCTTCCAAGGGTTTTAATAGTGCGTAAAGTTTTTTGTGATTTTCTCTTCTTTTTTGAATAAACGTATCTGCCTTGTTTAGTTGACTTACCCCTAAAGCTGCTTGCATGTCGGTAACTTTTAAGTTAAATCCAACGTGGGTATAAATATATTTATGGTCAAAACCGTAAGGCAAATCTCCTAGTTGCCATTCAAAACGTTTTCCACAAGTATTATCACAGCCCGTTTCGCAATAGCAATCTCTGCCCCAGTCTCTAAAACTTAATGCTGGAGCATTTAATCGTCTATTATTCACCAAGACAGCTCCACCTTCTCCCATAGTTATATGATGCGCAGGATAAAAAGATAGTGTAGCCAAATCACCAAATGAACCGGTTTTATGTCCATTATACTCGGCACCCAATGCATCACAATTATCTTCGATCACCCATAATTTATACTTTTTTGCGATTGACATGACTGTCCCTAAATCAAATGGATTTCCAAGGGCGTGAGCTATCATAATAGCTTTTGATTTAGGACCAATAGCGGCTTCAATTTTAGTAGGATCGATATTATAGGTAGGTATATCTACATCAACAAAAACCGGGATACATCCAAATTGGATCAAGGGGTTTATGGTTGTTGGAAATCCTGCTGCTACAGTGATGACTTCATCTCCTGGTTGAATCGCTCTTTTACCAAGTGTGTGGGAGGTTAGCGCATAGAATGCTGTTAAATTAGCAGATGAGCCAGAATTCACTAAAATAGAATTTTTCACCCCCATAAAGTTGGTCAAGTTGGCTTCAAATTCTTTTGCATAACGCCCTGTTGTCAACCAGGCATCTATCATTGAATCAACACCACATAAAATATCTTCCTGATCCAAAACTTTTCCTGTTACTGGAATATAATCTTCCCCAGCATCAATTTTCTTGTTAATGTTCGGGGCAATTTTTTCACCCAATTGGCTTAAAAGATTTTGATCTAAATTCTTGTATTTCTTCTTCATTGCTATAGTTCTAAATACATTTTGATTTGGTTATGTGTAAATGCTTTAATTTCACTTGGTGAATCTTTAAATACTGCATACCATTCCACAGTTTTTTGGATGCTTTCCTCAAGACTCAGTTTTGGATCCCAACCTAAGTAGCGAGATACTTTTGTGGTATCAAGCATCAAGAAGTTGGATTCTTTCATATGCTGTATATTCTTGTCCTTTTCCATTTTCCCTTCTCCCCAAGAGTCAATCATTTTTGTGATTATTTTTTCTACACTTACACAGTCATTTATGGTAGGGCCAAAGTTAAAGGGCTCAGAAAAATTAAGTGGATTTTCATCAAGTTTTTGTCCTAATTGTAGATATCCTAACAATGGATCTAAAACATGCTGCCATGGTCTTACAGCATTGGGATAGCGTATGGTAATTGCCTTATCTGCATATACTGCTCGAATAAAATCGGGAATTAATCTATCTTCCGACCAATCTCCACCCCCAATGATATTTCCTGCCCTGGCAACAGCTATTGCTTTTTTATGTTGATCAAATCCTTCTTTTGGGAAAAAAGCATGTTGATAGGATTGAATGACTAATTCTGAACAAGCTTTACTAGCACTGTAGGGATCTTTTCCTCCTAGTGTGTCATTTTCTCTATAGGCAAATTCCCACTCATGGTTATAATAAACTTTGTCTGTTGTTATCATAACCACAGAACATTTTTGATTCACTTTCTTTAGTGCTTCAAGTATATTTAACGTTCCAATTACATTGACTTCATAAGTATCTTTTGGGTTACGATAACTTTCTCTTACTAAAGGTTGAGCAGCAAAGTGGAAAATAAAATCTGGCTGAAATTCTTCGATCTCGTTTTCTAAGCGTTGCGTGTCACGTAAATCGGCAATAATGGAAGTGCATAGTTGATCCCCATCAATTAAATTGTAGAGATCATTAGGCGATTTTGGAACTAAAGCATACCCTTTTATTTTGGCACCTAAATGATGAAGTAAGGACAACATCCAAGCCCCTTTGAATCCTGTATGACCTGTAAGTAAAACTTTTTTGCCTTTATAAGCCTGCTTTAAAATTTTATTATGGTTTACCATACTTTCCATGGGGCTTTGCCTTCGTTCCACATTTTCTCAAGCTCAACTTTATCTCTCAACATATCCATTGGCTTCCAAAATCCTTCATGTTTGTAAGCATTCAATTGCTCGTCTTTGCTCAATTGTTCCAATGGTTTTCGTTCAAATATTGTTGTATCATCTTCTAGATAATCAAATACTTCTTGCTCACAGACAAAAAAACCACCGTTGATAAATGAGCCTTCTCCAGAAGGTTTTTCAGCA
>WTJH01000006.1:0-5308 GCA_011524915.1 Flavobacteriales bacterium
CTACAACTGTCCCGTCTGCTGGAAGTATTTTTGCATAACTCCATAAGCAACCTCTCTCTCGAACTTAGAGTCTTGGAACTGCTGGGTATATTCCTGAGCATTTTGGATGATTTCTAAACACGCCTCGGGGTGGGTGATATAATATTCCAATACATCTTCTACATCTGAATAATCTTCAGCAATGCGAATATAATGTACATTAGGAACCAGAGTTCCTTCCATAAACCAGGACTCATAGGTAGGTTCGGGCATTACTGCAATAGAATTGGAAGACATGACCCATTTGAGGTTGGTAGCCACATCAAATCCCTCGATACACAGAACAAATTTGTAGAGTAAGTGTTCTCCAATAGAAATTTTTGGACGAACCCAATGATCGTGTTCGGTTCCTTTATTGATTTGTCCCAGATTGCATAGAGGATGATCGAAGTACATCTCATAAAACCTCCTTCGCTGCGGCTGTTTCACCATTGCTCGACCGATGAGCATATCCTTTTTTTGGAGAAAAGGGACGGGATCTTGGATAAAATTAAAATGTCTGATCTGATTGAGCTTGAATAGAACCGAATTCTGATGCGGCTCTGCGATGGGGCGAGTTTTTACCAATTTTGGATGGGGTGGAATCTGGGTAATATCCCCAAACCAATAATCTATTTTCAGTTGTTTTGGGAAATAGCGCCCGATTCGTAGGGTATCAAAATAATAGGTCTTTAATTTTTTGGGACGGCTAAATTCTGCTAGGGTGTGGGCATCAGGACCTAGGGAACTCGATTGGGGAAGTTTATTGTAGTAGTTAATTCTGAGCATATGAGCCGGTGTAAATTGTACTTTACGCAAGCGAACACCCAGCTGTTGCCAAATAGAGAGGGGTAAAAACCCTCCCAGATAGTTTTTAATATAAAACCAAAATTTGTTGTTCCGGAACCCTAATTTCACGCTCAAAAATAAGAGATTTAGTCATCTTGATTATCTTTAGTTGATATTCTTTAACACGAATCCTTCTTTAACTCAAAATAAGCACCTCAAACGTGAATCAAATCCTTTCCCAATTCGTTGAAAAATCTGGTCTTTCGCAACCCTGGAGTACCATCCTAACCCTCCTCTTAGGACTACTACTGTTGGGGGGGATATCGATCGTTATTCATTTGTTAAGTAAGCGTTTTATCCGATTTGCCTTTTTACAGTTGGCCCGAAAAACCAAAAGTGCTCTAGACGATATTTTTGTTTTAAATAAACTGCCGCAAAAAATAGCTTGGATTGTACCCTACTTTTTTCTGAGTTGGGCACTACCAGAGTGGCTGGATTATTTTGGGGACTACGCCTCAGACGTGGAACATCTGTTTACTGCCCTAGGAATAGTTTTAGTATTAAGTATCGTGCGTGCCCTTTTACGTGGGATTCGGGATTATTTAAAATCCCTTCCAAATTTTAAAGACAAACCCATCGACAGCTATATCCAGGTATTTTTGATATTTCTTTGGTTTATTGGCCTTTTGTTGATTTTATCTGTTCTTACAGGAATCGATATTTCCAGATTTTTGACCGGTTTAGGGGCCCTGTCTGCAGTAATATTACTGGTTTTTAAAGACAGTCTTCTAGGTTTTGTTGCCAGTATCCAGATCGCCATCAACGATACCATTCGGATTGGAGATTGGATAACTCTAAAATCTCAGGGGGCCGATGGAGATGTAATCGAGATCAACCTATCGAATGTCAAAATTCGGAATTTTGATAATACGATTTCCATACTCCCCACCTATAAGCTCTTGACAGAATCCTATGTGAATTGGCGAGGCATGGCCGAATCGGAGGGACGACGAATCAAAAGAGCTTTACACCTAAGAATCGACAGTGTTCGATTTTTAGCTCCCGAAGAATTGGAACCTTTTATGAAAATCGAACGACTCCAATCCTACATGGAAAGTCGTATGCCGCAAATTGATGACCACAACCAGAAAATTGCCTCCAATAAAGAATTGCTGCTTAACGGACGAAATTTCACGAATTTAGGTTTATTCCGGGCCTATGTAGAAGCGTACCTCAGTGAACACCCTCAAATCAATCCCAACTTAACCCTGTTGTGTAGACAATTGGCTCCGAGTCCACAAGGAATTCCGCTGGAAGTATACGCCTTTAGTTCCGATAAAAATTGGGGGAACTACGAACGAATAGCTTCGGATATTTTCGATCATCTGTTGGCAGCCTTGCCCACCTTTCAACTCAAATGTTTTGAACTCTCCTATAACTCTAAATAAAATAAGTGCTATGAGATTTTTATTGTTTATCAGTATCCTAGGCCTTAGTGTTTATGCCCCGGCACAAGAAAAAAAACCTAAAGCTTTAGACTCGATTGTTAAAGAACTTCAGGCCGATGAAGGAAAGATCACGAGCTATTTCGGAAAGGAGAAATTGTATTGGGAGCTCGATTCTACTGATTTGGACAAAGATTTTCTGATGGTCACGCGCTTGGCTAAAATCCCAACCAACTACAGCCCCTATGTCAATGCCGGGTCCAAAACTGCCGAACGCGTTGTTCGTTGGACCAAAACCGATCAACAATTGATTTTACGTCAGCAATCTTTTGTGAATCAGGCGGCAGAAAACGATCCCATCCGCTTAAGTGTAGAGCAAAATAACTTCCCCCCTATCCTGGCTATTTTTCCCATTTTAAATAAAGAAGAAGATCGATTTTTGATTGATGTGACCGCATATTTTAACAACGACTCTCCAAGTTTCAATATCATTAGCTCAACGGCCAAAGAAAACTTTAAGATAGGAAGTGTCGACAAAAAACGCAGTCGAATCGAAAAAGTGGGTAGCTTCCCGCAAAACACCGAGGTATTGCATACGCTAACATTTAGCGCTCAAAAGCCGCCTCGAGGCAATCGTTCTAAGAGTCTTAGCTTTCAGGTGAATCATTCTCTTATTCTACTGCCCGAAAATCCCATGCAAATCCGATATGCAGATGAACGCGTTGGCTGGTTTCAATTGGAAAAAATCAATTACAGCTCCGAGGCACTCAAATCCGACAGCTATAAAATTGTTCGCCGCTGGAGATTAGAACCTAAAGATCCAGAAGCTTATGCTCAAGGAGAACTTGTGGAACCTATCAAACCTATCATTTACTATCTGGATCCAGCAACTCCACTCAAATGGCGGAAATATTTTAAGCAAGGAATCGAAGATTGGAATCAGGCTTTTGAAACAGCCGGATTTAAAAATGCCATTCAAGCTAAAGAGGCACCTACTGCAGAAGAAGATCCAGAATTTAATCCTGAGGATGTGCGCTATTCCACGGTTCGCTATGTGGCTTCAACTACCCGAAATGCAATGGGCCCTAGTGTTAGCGATCCACGAACAGGGGAAATTTTGGAGTCGGATATCATTTGGTATCACAACCACTTGCGCTCCTACCGCAATCGATATCTTTTAGAAACCGGAGCTGCCAACCCCAAAGCACGCACTCTAAACACCCCCGAGGAGGAAATTGGTGAAATGATGCGGCAAGTTATTGCACATGAGGTGGGACATGCTTTAGGTCTCCCGCATAATATGAAAGCCAGTTCTGCATACCCCGTTGATTCGCTCCGATCGGGAACTTTTACACAGAAATATGGAATTGCTACGACCCTGATGGATTATGCCCGATATAACTATGTGGCACAACCGGGAGATGAAAATATTCGATTTGTAAGACAAATGGGGCCCTACGATCACTATGCGATCGATTGGGGCTATCGATACTACCCCAATCAAAGTGCTCAAGAAATTCAACAAAAACAGTTAAAAATTGTAGATCAGAAAAGTACGGATCCCATGTATATGTTTGGTTATGGGGGCTTGGATCCCAACGCACAGACAGAAAATATTGGAGATGATCCGATTAAGGCAAACACCTATGGCTTAAAAAATCTAAAGGTTGTTGCTCAAAATTTAGAAGCTTGGACCACTCCCGAAGGACATACATTTGAGGATTTAAAAGAGCTGCATCAAGAAATGATTGGCGTTTACCGCCGCTACATCAATCATGTAGCACGAATGATCGGTGGGGTCCACCAAACCCTTATACGGCAAGGGCAGACAGGAACACCTTTTGTGCACGTCGAACGAACAGAACAGTTAAGAGCAATGGATTTCCTGAAGCGTGAATTATGGACATCACCCAATTGGCTCGTCCCTGCTTCACTCCTTTCAAAATTCGATTCAAAGCAAGGCATCAGCCCCATTCAGAACATTCAGAAATCAGTTTTCGATCGCTTATTAAACCCTAAAACGCTCAACCGAATGTGGAGGACACAAAAGAGCTTATCCGGAAACCCCTTGGAAATTCATGAATTTATGGAGGTTTTGATCCAAGCTCTCTTTCAGCAAAGAAGCACCCCCGATAGGGTTGAGCAACATTTGCAGCTATATGCTCTTGAACAATTGAACTCTTTAGCCCAAGACCCAGAGCTAGACCCCTCGGTAAAAGCCATTGTTTTAGAGCAGAAAAAAGGCTTGGTTAAATGGCTCAAGCGACAAAAAAATGGAAGGTTTAAAGTTCATTTTCAATACGCATTAGAGCAACTTACCAAACCTTAAAAAATCTCGGCAATCATACATCGGGCACTCCCCCCGCCCAATTGTTCTATGCAACTTAAATTGGAATGAACGATTTGAGCCTTCGCTTGAATTTGGTTGAGCTGATAGGGATGTAAACTCTGGTATGCTGCAGAACTCATGACCATGATCCAGGTTCTTTGATTGTGCAGACAAATCATATTACCGGCCATTTGTTGCAATTGTTGCTCCGTAATTGCTATAATTTCTTTTCCGCTGTCTAAGAGATGTTTTTCGACTGTATGTCTTTCATCAGCAGCATCTATACTGTCCAAGCAAACTACAGCAAAAGTGGGACCTATAGCCATCATTACATTGGTATGATAGATGGGTTTACGCAGAGTATCAACCGTCTGATAGGCTGTAAAACAAATGGGGGTATAACCCATATCCGAACAAAACTCAGCTACAAGATCGGGATGGGTGCGTTCGGAAATGGCCGCATATGCGATTCGGTGTACGCGATCCAAGACCAAACTTCCGGTACCTTCAAGAAATTTTTGATCCGTTTCATGGGAAGTCCAATCGAAATGTGGATGTATATATATCCCGTTTTTCTGTAATGTTGCCAGCCATGCGGTTTGTCGTTCCAGTCGTCTATTACGGGCAAACATGGGGTATAGACAAAAACGATTAGGGGTATGGAAAGACACCCAATTGTTAGGGAAGAGCGCATCTGGAGTATCGGTTTGCGAAGTATCCTGATGAA
>WTJH01000006.1:5408-36285 GCA_011524915.1 Flavobacteriales bacterium
TTCGCCACGGACGAATAGGGGATTTTTTCTACATAAAAGCCTTGAGATCCTAACCACTGGTTAACTCGACCAAAATTGGGGTCAGAAACAACTACTTCGGGATTAATGGAAAATAAATTACACTGCATCCCATACATTTCAGTAGCATTTAGGGTACAAATATGCTCGGATCGGAAGTGATCCCGAATCCATTCCAAATCTTCTAAATCAGCAAAACCTTCCGGATGCAATAGTAAGCGACCACGTCCCAAGGGTTGAAAACAACAATCTAAATGTAGAGCGTTTCTGTAGGGATCTGTATTGGATTTAGTCAACCTAAAACCTTTAACCTTTTTTTGAGGAAAAGCCAACTGCAGGGCTTCAATTGCAGCTGTATTGGTTCTGGCAGTAATTAAATCCGAATAGTCTGCAGCGTCGTAATAACCTATAAACAGATGATCGTTATGGGGCATCACATCACCGCCTTCTACATGGACTGTAGCATCCAAGACCTGTTTTTGATTTTCTGTTAAAGTCTCCCAAACAACGTCAAGTCCTTGGATTTCCTTCGCTCGGAGGGGTAAAATATTGGATCGAACCAAAGTCTGATCTATGACAAAACCAATGTCTCGGGCATAAATCTGATTGACATCCGGGACTATTTCCGGATGAATAACTTCCACCCCATAAGCTTCTAAGCGGCGTTTAAAATGATCTAGTTCGCTTTGGATTTCCGAAGCAGTAGGATAGGTACCGGCCAGTAGGTGTTCTCTGGATTTAGGATCATACAATTGATCCAATGTAGGTTGAGGACCATTCTGAACTGCCGTACCTAGCAAAACGCGTTTTAGGGGATCAAATTCGTTTTGAACGTGTAGCATCAGTATTTTTTTTAAAGTTAATTCATAATTTTCTTTTAAGTCACAGAAGAGAGTTGATTATATTTGGGGAAAATTTTAAAACTATATGTCTTTTTCTGATCTCTATTCCTCAGGCTTTAAAAATCGAAACCGTGACCACTTTGCAGCCATCGTCCGTGTGGCTCTATCCGATGATGTTATCACTGATCAAGAAAAAGCTTTTATCAATCGATTGGCCATTTCATTGGAAATCGATGAAACTGAAAAGGAAGAAATTTTAGCCAATCCTGAAGCCTATCCTGTCAATCCTCCCGCAAACGATACCAGACGTAAAGAACGCCTTTATGATCTAGCACGTATGGTTTATGCCGATCATATTGCCGATGAGGAAGAAAAAGTATTGTTACGCAGATTTGTAGTAGGTCTTGGCTTTGCTGCCGATCAGGCCGAAAGTGTAGCCGAACGCGCCCTCCAATTAGTGGATCAAGGGCTGGACGAAGATGACTTCGTTGCTACTTTTTAAGTTTTAATTGAACTTTTAAATAAACGGCTTGGCCCAAGAGGCTTAATCCTGAATTAAATAGTATCAGTCCAAGGGTTCCCCATAGAAACCATCCTTCTAAGTCTAAAGTTCGGAGTCTTATGGCCTCTCCTATAACTGAAACCCCGAGTCCGACCGTAATTAAAGCTGCAACTGAACAAAGCAACCATTGCCATTTTAAGTTCATATATTTAAATTTAGTTTGAAAGATACAGTTATGCCTCCAAATCCAATTTCTTTAGGTGAATTTATCATTCGAGAGCAAGAAAAATTCCCAAATGCCTCAGGTGATTTAAGTAAGATTTTAAGCAGTATCAAAGCAGCTGCCAAACGAGTAAATTATAGAATTCTTCAGGCGAGTTTACATGGCAATACTCCATTAGAAAATCAAAAGTCAAACATCCATGGAGAAAATCAAACTTCCTTGGATGTTTATGCAGACCGTATTTTCATCGATTCTAGCCGTGCCCGAAGAGAAGTTTGCGCACTAGGTTCGGAAGAACAAGACGATTGGATTCATTTTTCTGATCCCGAGCATAACCAAAGTAAATATGTTCTGCTTATAGACCCTCTGGACGGGTCATCGAATGTAGATGTCAATGTATCGGTAGGAACTATTTTCTCCATCTATAAACGTACAAGTCCCCTGGGTGGGCCAGCAAAAGTACAGGATGTGCTTCAATCCGGACGTCAACAGATTGCTGCTGGCTATATTTTGTATGGCTCTTCCACTATGCTGGTGATGAGTACTGGTAATGGGGTAAATGGATTTACTTTAGATCCCTCCATGGGGAGTTTTTATCTTTCTCACCCGAATTTGAAATATCCTAAAAGCGGGCGTATCTATTCGGTAAACGAAGGGAATTATGAACATTTCCCGTCGGGAATTAAGCGATTAATCAAACACTACCAAACCGAGGATCCTAAAACCAATCGTCCATTCACATCGCGCTATATTGGTTCTTTAGTAGCCGATTTTCATCGGAATCTTTTAAAAGGAGGGATTTATATGTATCCCCAAGGAACCAAAGCTCCTCAAGGGAAGTTACGCTTACAGTATGAGTGTAATCCCATCGCCTTTTTAGCGGAACAGGCCGGCGGAATGGCTACAGATGGCTACAGTCCTATTTTAGATTTAAAACCAGAAGGGCTCCATCAACGAACTCCTTTTTTTGTCGGGAATACTGAAATGATGGAAGAATTGCATCAATTTATTTCAAACGCAGAAAAATAATAGCCGATTTCATCATCAGCTAGCATTTCTTCATAATCAAAATACGCTTCTGTAGGGAAGCCATAAGTTGGGTCAAAAACCAAAGTAACCCTATGCGGATCTCTGGACATACGCTCCTCTATAAAAGCAAAAAACTGAGAAACGGTATACAATTGGGGGTCCTGATCTGGATCGTAGGTTTCTCCGTCCACTTGGGTAATTGAACCGTTTTGAATCTGCATTTGTCGCGGGCGAGTATAGGATTCTATACAAAAGCAAGAAATGCGTTGGGTAATCGTATAGCTATCTACCTCACTCCTTTCCCACAAACGTTTGGCTTGTTGTAATTCTGTTAAGGATTCTCTTATGTTCTCGTCCGACTGACAGCTCCCTAAGAGCATAAAGAAGAACATCCATATGAGGGTTTGGGTAGGCATTTATTTAAACTTCAAGTTTCTCCAATAAGAAACACCTCCTAAAAGCAAAACAAAAGCTGCTGCATAATACACAAAATCAGGAGTGATTATTTTATCTCCACTCGCATAGGAGTGCAGACCTACCAAATAAAAGTTTACACCAAAGTAGGTCATCAAAATACTGGCAAAGGCCACTACACTCATAAAGTTAAATGTCCATCGCCCTCCCAAACCGGGAATCAGTCGCATATGCAATACAAATGCATAGACCAAAATACTGATGAGAGCCCAAGTTTCTTTAGGATCCCAACCCCAGTATCTTCCCCAGCTTTCGTTGGCCCACATACCTCCTAAAAAGTTACCGATGGTGAGCATCACCAAACCTACCGTTAGTGAAAGTTCATTGATGATGGTTAATTCTTTGATCTGAAGTTTAAGCTTGCGTTTATTGGAATCCCTAACCAACAACATGAGCAACATGGCTACCACTCCAATGATCATACTAAGAGCAAACGGACCATAACTCCCGACGATTACGGCTACGTGAATCATCAGCCAATAGCTATCTAAAACTGGTTGTAGATTTGCAATGGCCGGATCGGTCCAATTCCAATGGGCAATCATCAAAATCATAGAACTTACAAAGGCTGTTGACGCTAAGGTAAGAGCCGATTTCCGACCAAATAGAAACCCAAACAACTGGGTGGCCCAGGCCACATAAATCATGGATTCGTAAGCATCGCTCCAAGGGGCATGCCCCGATATAAACCAGCGCGCCCCCAAGCCCAACGTATGGGTGAGAAACAAAAATCCCAAAAGGACCTGAAATACAATATTACTGTACCGTAAAATCTTGTTGGACTTAAATATTTGAATGACAACAATGACAAATAGCAGTAAGCCCACATAGAGGTAGTACTGAAATAATTTTTCGAAAATATTATACTCATTATAAGCGATTTCAGCGGCTATCTTATTATCCGAAGGTAAGACCTCGGCTCCATACTTTTGTTGAAAGCCCTTAAGACTGGCCAGTAAGTTATCGGCTTGTTCGTAGTCTCCGTCCTCAGTCGCATTTCGTAGAGAACGCAAATACAAGGGTAAAACATTACGCACATAGAGGGAATCCATTCCTGTAAAATTGGCTTCTTTAAGCTCTGGGTATGAAACCCATCGGTTGTTGGCATCGTCCACCAATGGAAAAATACGCAAGACTCGACCTTCTAAAGCCGAATACAACAGATTGACTCGCTTATCCACTTCAATAAAATCTTTTTCAAAGCTATTGGGAACTCTTGCGCGGTAGGCTTTCTCCAGTTGAGGTGCAATTTTATAGTTTCCTTCTGCATCGAAAAAGCTGACCAAAGAAGCATATTTGGCTTTAGGGGCTACTCCTATGGTTTTCCGGATACTATCATTCCCACGTTTAAGATAGATGATTGGGATATTATACCATACAGCAGGATTGTTAAGGATGGATAATAAAACCTGATCCGAGTTTAAGCCTTTATACGTATCTCTCTTGGATACTTTACGCAGTAATTCGGAAGAAAAAGTATTGGCGGGTTTCATCCGTCCACCCAGATCCTGAATCACCATACGACCAAACTTAGAGGCATGTTGTGGAGCAAAAGCCTCGGCCTGAACTAAGGAATCGAAATCCAATCCCCGTTGAGGACCACTCATAAAGTCTTGTGCCCATAGCGATTGAAATCCAAACAAAAACAGGGCAACACCCAAAGCCTTTTGTTTTTTAAGCTTTTCAAGACTTTTCGCTAAATCGACAAAGCGCGTTTTACCGATAAAAAAGATCCCTATCATACTCAAATAAAGCAGAAAATAGCCGACATAGGTGATCCATGTACCCCACCAATCATGATTGATGGACAATACTGTACCTTTTTCGTCTGGATCAAAAGAAGCCTGAAAAAATCGATAGCCCCGATGATCTAAAACATGATTCATGTAGATATCGTAGGCAAATGAATCCTGATCTTCTACCTGTATTTTACTCATGAAAGAAGCATAGCTTTTTTCTGTTCCCGGATACTTTTCTGCAATAAAATCATTGAGGGTTAAGGAAAAGGGTAATTTTTGCTCTAAAGAGCCGAACTGAAGATAAAAATCTAACCCATTAACCTCCAATTTTTGAATTTCTGAAGGAGCGCCTTTAGCCCCTAAAAGTGTAATGGTTTTTAAATCTGACCCCGATTGTATTTGAAGTCCTAGGGCGTCCGTAGCTCCCTCCTGTCCTTCAGCAACAGGAACAACATCAAATCGACCTCGAATCAAAGGTTCTGGAATTACAAATTGCAATCCTGGGATGGTGTACAAGGAACGTAATTGTAGGGGCGCTTCAACACTTGCCTCTAACCGCCCTTGAAACTGATCTGCCATACGCATAAATCCCGCTTCAAAAGGACTTTGTATAAAGTATTCGCCTTGCTCTGCTCGAATATTAATGGCACCTGCGATAGGATTATTCAGCGTAAATAAAATATTGTGAATGTTGGCAACCTCTCCTTCCTTAAGATGGTGTTCGTGGCGGGATCCGTCACTGGCTTCAACGATTTTAAGATAACGTTCTCCTTCTGGATCCATGACCAATCCGGAGGTCATATCTTCCTGAAAAGACATTAAATCAATTTCAAAAGGGATACCTGCAAAATCGTCCTTCCAAGAAAGTTTGTTGCTGACATGCTCCGAGAACAATACATCATCTTGAAGAATCTTTCGCATGGGTGTCCCGTCCTTTTCTCCATCCACAAAAACCGTGAGATAGGTTTTTTCGGTTAAATATCGGTCTGTGGTTTCTCCCTCTCGAATCGGCATTACTCCTTCGTATCCAAAATAGCGGGTAACAAAGGCACCCAAGAGGATTAACACAAAAGATAAATGCAACAGTAAAACGGCCCATTTAGACTTCCGAAGCAATTTATACTTAAAGATATTTCCAATAAAGTTGAGCATCATAAGTGCCATGAATAGCTCAAACCACCAAGCGTTATAAATCCAAATCTTAGCCGTATCCGTAGAATACCAAGTCTCAATAAACGTTCCCAAAGCCATAGCTGTGGGAAAAAGGATAAATAAGACCGCTGTCAAACGGGTAGAAAATAAAATTTTAAGTAAAGTATCTTTCATGCCATCCGCTTCTATAACCGTGGCAAAGATACTTATTCGATGTATTCTTTAAAGGATTAGGTTTAAAAGAATCAATCCGAACTCGATGAGTAATCCCCATAGAAACATTTTAAATAATAGGTTCGGTTTTACTTGTGCCAACAGCCCCGCTAAATAGATCATCGCACTAGCGACACAAACAAACATTTGGGAGAATTTGAAAAGAGTCATTTGGCCTTGGCAAATAAAAAATAAAGCGATGGAGCCCACACAAGCCAAAAAGATTAGGGAAAGGGGAATCATCAAGAAAAAGTGATTGAGATAATACTGCCTGATTCGGGATAAATTGTTCATAAAGCATAAGAATTTGGGTACCCTTAAAGTTAGTAAAAATTCTACATTTGAAGTGCTATGATGCAGTTAACTCTTTCCGGAAATGGTCGTGTAGCTTCCTATTTTAAGGCTGCTATTGATACACATCCACAGCTGGAATTGGTGGGTTGGTATGCTCGGAAATTCGAACCACAGGAAATCACAGAGGCTTCTGTATGCGTCCATACGCCAGAAGAATTACCGCAAGCCGACATTCATCTGCTTTGTCTTGCCGACGATGCCTTGGAAACTATAATTGCTCGAATTCATCAAAAAGGAGTTATCGCCCACACCTCGGGAGCTATAGGTTTAGAAGTCTTTAACACGGGTCAACAAGGAGGTGTTTTTTATCCGTTACAAAGCTTTTCTAAAGAAATAGAAATTTCCCCTAAAGATATTCCCATCTGCATGGAAGCAACTTCTGAAGAAGCAATGGAAAGCCTTCAGAAATTGAGTGATGTATTCGGTTTTCCATCCCAATCTATGGATAGTAAACAACGCTTAGAATTACATCTGGCCGCTGTATTTGCCAACAACTTTAGTAATCATTGCTGGACCATCGCTCAACAGATTTGTCAAAAAGCTGAGATCAATTTTGATTTGTTAGGACCCCTACTCCAACAAAGTTTTAATAAAATGCAGATCAACGGTCCCCTAGCCTCGCAAACGGGGCCGGCCATCAGAAATGATATACAAACCCTTCAAAAGCACCTAGCGCAACTACCCCCAGAACTACAAGAAATCTATCAAATTCTTACAACATCTATTCAAAAAAAACATGAATTATAAAGAAAAACTCAACCGAGTAACCACCATTATTTTAGATGTGGATGGGGTACTCACCGATGGAAGAATTCTCATCACAACCCAAGGAGAAATGTATAGAGAAATGCACACCAAAGATGGTTATGCTCTCAAAGCAGCAATGGATGCGGGGATCAAGGTGGCTATCATATCTGGCGGTACCAATGAAGGAGTTCGAAACCGCCTTAAAGCACTGGGTGTTTTTGACATCTATTTGGGGGCGCATCACAAAATGGAGGCCTATCAAGACCTTTTGGATTCCTATGAAATTGATCCAAGCACCATCCTATATATGGGGGACGATATACCCGATATTCCCGTAATGAAGGAAGTAGGAGTTGCCTGCTGTCCACAAGATGCTGTGTCGGACGTAAAAGCTGTTTCCGATTATATCTCGCATGTCAATGGAGGAATGGGGTGTGTTCGGGATATAGTCGAGCAAACCCTAAGAGTTCAGGGGAAATGGGGAGAATTCAGTAGTGCCAAAAATGACTAAATCCTTTCTTGAACTCCTGAACGGAGTAGATGTAATATTGGCTTCGGGTTCTCCCAGAAGAAAAGCTTTTTTGGAAGAATTGGGGATTCCTTTTCAAGTACAAACCCATGAGGTAGACGAAAGCTATCCTCCCACACTCAAGGGGGCAGATATTGCACGCTACATTGTAGACCAAAAATTAAAACCCTTTGAAGCCAAAAAATCCGAAAAACAACTGATTATCGCTGCAGATACGGTCGTCTGGAAAGCTCCGTATTGTTTGGGGAAACCCAAAGATGCAAAAGAAGCATTGAGCATGCTTAAACAACTTTCCGGAGCAACCCATGAAGTCATCACTGCCGTTGGGATCTTGTATCAGGGTCGCAGTCATGTCTTTTATGAGTCTTCTAAAGTCGTTTTTAAAGCGCTTTCTGAAGAAATGATCCAGCATTATATACAAATCGCACAACCCTTTGACAAAGCAGGTGCCTACGGTATTCAGGAATGGATTGGTTGGGTGGGTGTCGAACGTATCGAAGGGAGTTATACCAACATCGTAGGACTCCCAACAGCTGCACTTGTAGATCATTTAACACGGGTATTAACACTACAAGAAGATTAATTCTGTACATTTAAAAATGATGAACTTAAATCTGCTGAAACTTCACCTGATAAGTCTTATAGGACTGGTATTGGTCTACAGTTGCACCCATCAAAAAACAAAAGCCACAGTTCCTGCTCCAAGTCCGAAAATGGGCTACAATAAACTGACCCAAGAATGGAAGTCCTATTGGTTTGATGGAACAGCAGAGATTACTTCCTATGAACTTATACAAACCCGCTACGGGGAAGAACGCAAAGGAAAAGCAGTACTGATTTTTGTTACGGAAGATCTGCTTCAGGCAGAACAAGTAAAGGCCGATAAGCGTTCCCCTAAAAGTGCAACTGTATTGAAACGCAATACAACCAAAGAGTTTCTGACTGGGATCTACCCCTACCATATCATGAGTAGTACCTTCAGTTGGATTCGCAATCCAGAATCCTTTGCCAAAACTAGCCTTTCCATGCAGGAATGGTGTGGGCATAGCTACTTACAGCTCAACAACAGAAAAACTTTGGACTTTACACGACATTCATATTTCCAAGGCGAAGCTGACCAAAGTTATACCCTAGAAAAAACCCCGACCGAAGACCAGCTTTACAATCAAATTCGACTGGACCCCAACAAAATACAAGCCGATACTTTATCCATGCTGCCGAGCTTAGAATTTTTACAGCTCAATCATCAACCCATCCGTGCATATACGGCTCTTCTGAATGTTCAAATCATCGATTCGATTCGGGAGTTTGAAGTATATTATCCAGAACTTAAGAGACGATTAATTATTCGATCCGAAAAAGCATTTCCCTACTCCATCCTCGGATGGGAAGAGGACATCCCGCCCCACCGAAATATCGCTACCAAAATACTCACCATTAAAACACCCTATTGGAATCTCAACCACCGAAAAGATTCTTTAGAACGCAAAAGTCTCCAACTGTATGAAATGGATTAATCCCCTTTTTTTATTCCTTTTGAGCATGAGCTCTTGGGCACAAAGCAGCTCAGAAATCTACCATCAAGTTCAAAAGTTGAATACCCTTGTCAGTGTCCTTTATATTGCTGCACATCCAGATGACGAAAACACACGACTTATCACCCATTTTACCCAATACGAAAATGCCCGAACGGCATATCTTTCCCTTACTCGAGGCGACGGAGGACAAAATCTAATCGGTCCTGAACTACGAGAAGGACTTGGTTTTATTCGAACGCACGAACTTTTACAAGCCCGTGAGATTGATGGAGGGGAACAGTTTTTCAGTTCAGCAAACGATTTTGGATATTCCAAAACCCCTGACGAAACCCTACAGATCTGGGATAAAGACCGGGTTTTAGACGAAATGGTACATATCATCCAAACTTTTCGCCCCGATATAATCGTCAATCGTTTCGATCATCGTACGCCGGGAAGAACTCATGGACACCATACCGCTTCTGCTCAATTGAGTCTTGAGGCTTTTGATAAAGCAGCTCGTGAAAAGGGAGCTTTTGGAACCCCAGTTTGGCAAACCAAACGATTATATTTCAATACTTCTTGGTGGTTTTATGGCAGTCGGGAAAAATTTGAAGCCGCGCCCAAGGATAAACTCTTAGCCCTCGAAGTAGGACAATACAACACGACCACGGGAAGGTTTCACGGAAAAATTGCAGCTGCCAGCAGAAGTCAACACAAGTCGCAAGGATTTGGAAGCCGCTCCCAATATCAAACCCAAACGGAATATCTGGAGGTCATCAAAGGAGAACCTAGCCCGCATCCTTTTACGGGCATAGACACCAGTTGGGGACGAATCGAAGGAGGCCAAGCTATTGGTCTAGCCATAGAACAATTACTGGAAAACTTTGATTTTAAGGCGGTCGAAAAAAACCTTGGAGCACTTTTTAAAATACGAGCTCAGATTGCCGCACTTTCAGATTCCTATTGGAAAGATCTAAAGCTTGCAGAAGCCGATCAAATCATTCAAAACTGTTTAGGGCTTCAACTATTTCTGCACAGCGAAACTCCAACGGCAGTAAAGGACGAAGACCTTCCTGTAGAATTTAAAGCCTATTCTCCTACCCAAATACCCGTACAAATAGAACGGATTCAGATCGATACGGAAAACCACCCTATTGCAAATAAAATCCCTACATCAGGATTCCAAAAAAGCTTTACTATTAGAGTCCCGGAACAGATCAATAGTCCCTATTGGCTGCTTCAGAAAGGGCAGTTAGGGATGTATAAACCAGCTCCGAATGATTGGATTGGCTTTCCAGAAACCCCTGCTGCGATTAAGGCTCAAGTCAGCTTGACTGTCGATAATCACCCATTGCACTTGGAGGTACCACTCACCTATTCCTATACCGATCCCGTGCGGGGAGAAGTGACAGAAATTTTCCAAATACTTCCCCAAGTAACAGCCGCTTGTTCACAAGATGTCTACTTGTTTACAGACCAAACACCTCAACCAGTTACGGTCAATATCCAAGCGCATGTAGATGATTTTAAAGGGCAATTAGAACTTTGCTATCCCAATGATTGGGAAGTGGAGCCTGCCACTTACGATTTGAGTACTATTAAAAAGGGAGAGCAACGCAGTTTTGAATTTAAGATTCGTGCGCCCAAAAATTCATCGGTTAACTACGTGAGCCCATTGATCCGTTCTGGGGAGCAGGTATTTGATAAGGGACTTCAAATCATCGATTACGATCATATCCCTAAACGGTATTTGCTGCAACCCAGTGAAGCCAAGGTTGTCCGTTTAGATGCAACCATACCCACCCATACAATTGGATATTTGGCAGGGGCTGGAGACCGAGTTGCCGAGCATTTAAAAAGTATTGGAATTGAAGTGGTTCCTATTGATCCCCAAAACTTTAGCCTTCAAGATTTGAATCAAGTCAAAACTGTTGTCGTTGGGATTCGCGCCTTTAATGTTCATCCAGAATTAAGCTATAAGAATAAGCTTTTATGGCAGTTTGTCCAGCAAGGTGGAAAGTTAGTAATCCAATACAATACCACTAGAGGTTTAAAGACGAAAGAAATTAGCCCTATGGACCTTCGACTTTCCCGGAAACGAATAACAGACGAAAATGCTCCCGTGCGTTTACTCGATCCAAGTGCACCTAGCCTGCAAGATCCAAACCCTATAACTGTTTCAGATTTTGAAGGATGGGTACAAGAACGGGGCTTGTATTTCCCAGACCAATGGGACGATAGTTTTAAACCCGTATTGGAATTTAACGATCCCAATGAAGCCCCCCTTCAAGGGAGTTTGTTGGAAGCCTCCTACGGGAAAGGAAAAATTATTTATACGGGCTTAAGTTTTTTCCGGCAACTCCCGGCAGGAGTTCCGGGAGCGTATCGATTGTTTTTAAATCTGCTTTCGAATGAATAAACTTAAACCTGTCATTTACTTAGGGCTTTTGGGCATCAACCTAATCTATTGGCTCTTATTTTATGGATTTATGCGTTATTGGACGTCATGAATAGACTGGATTGGATCATATTAGGGCTAACGCTCAGCTGCATAGTGGTCTATGGCGTTTGGAAAAATAGAAAGCAAAATTCCATACAAGACTACATTCAAGGAGGCAAAGAGGCACGTTGGTGGACCGTGGGGCTTTCTGTTATGGCCACCCAGGCCAGTGCCATTACTTTTTTGTCCACTCCCGGACAGGCTTTTATGGAAGGCATGGGCTTTGTCCAATTTTATTTTGGGCTGCCTTTGGCCATGATTGTCATCTGTATATTTTTTCTGCCCATCTATCATCGTCTGAACGTCTATACGGCCTATGAATTTTTAGAACAACGCTTCGATCTGAATACACGCACGCTAGCCGCTGTACTCTTTTTGATTCAACGAGGACTTGCCGCAGGAATAACCATCTACGCTCCTGCCATTATTTTAAATGTGATTTTAGGTTGGCCCTTAAACCCTTTGATACTTTCGATTGGTTTAGTGGTTATTGTTTACACCCTTATTGGCGGTACAAAAGCTGTAAATGTGACCCAAAAACAACAAATGACAGTCATTTTTCTCGGCTTGTTTGTGGCTTTTTGGGCAATCATCGAACAACTCCCATCGGGTGTGGGGGTCGCGGATGCCCTTAGGCTTGCGGGTGCTTCGGATCGACTGAATGTTTTGGATTTTTCCTTCGACCCTAAAAATCGATATACCTTTTGGTCGGGGATTACAGGAGGGATGTTTTTAGCCCTATCCTACTTTGGAACCGATCAGAGTCAGGTACAACGCTACTTGTCTGGAAAATCACTCAGTCAAAGTCAATTAGGCTTGGTTATGAACGGCTTTCTAAAAGTTCCGATGCAATTTTTCATTCTTCTTATCGGAGTTTTTGTTTTTGTAAGCTACCAATATCAAGGGACCCCTATTCACTTCCACCCCCAAGCCCGTACCCAGCTTTTGCAAAGCTCAGCAGCAGCTGAGTTTCGCCTGTTAGAATCTGAATACAATGCGTTGCAAACTCAAAAAAAAGAAACAGCCTTAAACGATACTTCTCCAGATAAAACTGAGTTTAAACAGTTACTACTTCAAGAAAATAGACTTCGCCATCAGACGCGTCAAATGATATCGAAACATACCACCCTAGAAGCCAATGATGCGGATTATATTTTTATAAGCTTTATTCTTAAGCACCTGCCTACTGGGATCATTGGTTTGCTATTAGCAATGATTTTCTCAGCTGCGATGAGTTCTACAGCCTCCGAGCTCAATGCCCTTTCTGCTACAACTCTGGTGGATCTTTACAAAAGACATCGAGAAGGACATACGGCCAAGCACTATGTTCAAGCGGCTCAATTGTTCACCTTCATTTGGGGAATAATCGCCATTTTATTTGCCTTGTATGGCACCCTTTTCGAAAACTTAATACAACTGGTGAATATCATTGGATCAATTTTCTACGGCACCATTCTAGGTATTTTTTTAATTGCCTTCTTTTTTAAGAAGATACAAGGCAAAGCAGTTTTTTGGGGAGCTCTTTGTTCGGAAGCCATCATTATTGGAATCTATTGGAATGACCTCCTCAGTTTTTTATGGCTGAACGTCTTTGGTGCCTTAATCACAATTCTTTTAGCACTTCTTTTACAATTCGTTTTACCTAAAAAAATAGCATAAAAAAACCCGACTTTGCAGCCGGGTTGTTAATGTTTTTAGGGAAAATAATTCTTATTTACTCCACTCAGCTATAGAAGCTTCATTCATTTTTACGTACGAACTATTCCCTGCTTTTTCTGCCAAATCCTTAGAGGTTTGAGCTGCAGCAATCGCTTCTGAATTTTGACCCATAGCGTGTAAAATCAGTGCGTGTTGGCGGTGATACCAATAGGCATCTGATCGCATTTCAACCGCTTTAGCGATCCATTGTGCTGCTTTTTCCAATTCCATTTTTTCTTGCAAATAATACGAAGCAGCGCTGTAATAATCATTGGCTTTAGGCTCTCCACCTAAAGTTTTTTCGATACTTGCCATAGCTTTTTCACGTGTAGGTACTTCCAAAGCAACACTTACCCACTGGTTTTCCCAACCGATATTGAGTTGTGCTCCATTGTTGTGGAGATCTGAAATCCAAATTTCAAAGGATTCCATCGGTTCTGGATGTTGTTTGACTTTGGCCTCAACTGTAGCAGCAACTTTATCGGTATCCCATTCTTGAGGTGTTCCCCAATTTTCGGTATCGGTGTAGAAAAACACTTCCCACATAGATGCTCCAGGTCTTGTAAATACAGCATAGGTCCCAGCAGCCAAAGACTGTCCGCCTACTTTTACATCATCCGAAAAGCGAATTAGAGTGTTTTTGTTGGCTCCTGTGCGCCAAAGTTCTCCATAAGGCACCAAACCGCCCATAATTTCTCTGTCGCGTTTACTGGGGCGTGAATAATCAATTTGAACTTCGGTAAGCCCAACCACTTGCTTTAGAGTTGCAGCAGGACTGGGTTGTGGGGTTTGTACTTGAGCTACAGCCAAAGGACTTACAAGTACAACCAAGGCTAATAGAACTAATTTTTTCATTGCAGTTTCATTTAAAATAACATGCTACCAATGTAAAAAAATATATACATACAGCCTATACAAGCCCCAGGGTAGAATTAAAATTTAACATCATTATTATACAAATAGTTGTTTAACTATTTCTATAAATGGTTAAACATAGCTATCTTTGAAAAAAAATGCTATGAAAATTTATAGGCTTCATACAGTCCAAAAACTTCCTATAGGAATGGACGAGGCTTGGGATTTTTTATCAGACCCCAAAAACCTTAAAACCATAACCCCAGATTATATGGGGTTTAACATCCTTAGCGGTGCAGACAGAACGATGTATCCTGGACAAATCATCCAATACATCGTGACTCCTGTAGCAGGTATTCCCACCAAATGGGTAACCGAAATTACGCATGTTAAGGAAGGTGAATATTTTGTGGACGAACAACGTTTCGGCCCGTATGCCCTGTGGCATCACAAACATTTTATCCGTCCGATAGAAAACGGAGTTGAAATGGAAGACATTGTAGACTATAAATTACCTATGGGTACTTTGGGCCGATTGGCACACCCCATACTTGTTAAACCCAAACTCAAAGAGATTTTTGATTATCGCTACACCAAGCTCATCGAGCTCTTTGGGCCTTATCCCGAAAAAACTGCATGAAAAAGAACATTGTTATTATTGGAGGGAATTCAGGAATCGGAGGTGCATTAGCTCAACAGCTCGCACCTTCCGATAACCTGTATGTTATTTCACGAGAACCAGAACCAACGGCTGGAGTGACCAGTATTGCTGCCGATGTGTTAAGCGATGACATTCCAGTAGATCAGTTACCCGATGAAATCCATGGATTGGTTTACTGTCCTGGAAGCATCAACTTAAGACCCTTTAAGGGGCTTAAAACGGAAGCTTTCCAGAGCGATTTTGAAATTAACGTATTGGGGGCAGTTAAGACGCTGCAAGCCCTAGAAAAAAAACTTGTTGCTGCCAATCCAGCGAGTGTGGTTTTGTTTAGCACGGTTGCAGTACAGACCGGAATGCCTTTCCACGCTTCGGTTGCAGCAGCCAAGGGAGCCGTAGAAGGTCTTACACGCTCTTTGGCCGCCGAATGGGCTCCTAAAATTCGGGTGAATGCTATTGCACCTTCTTTAGTCAATACCCCCCTAGCGGATAAGTTTTTAAATAACGAAGCAAAAATGGAAAAAGCTTCGGAGCGCCACCCGCTTAAACGGGTAGGAACATCAGCAGAAATAGCGGCTTTAGCGGCTTTCCTTCTGAGTGATAATGCCGGATGGGTTACCGGTCAAATTTGGACAGCCGATGGCGGCATCGGGAGTTTAAAAACCTAAGAACATGTCTAAACTGACCCTTTTTTGGTTTCGAAGAGATCTTAGAATACAGGATAATGTTGGTTTGTTCCATGCTTTAGAACAAAGCGAACAAGTCCTCCCTGTGTTTATTTTCGACCAATCCATACTCGAAAAACTCCCCAAAAAAGATGCTCGTGTAGAATTGATATTACAAGCCTTGGGATACATAAATGATGCTATGAAGGGGAACCAATGCACTGTTGGGATGTATCATGGCGTACCCAAGGCTATTTTAAATGACCTGATCGACCGATACCCTATTGATCGAGTGGTAACCAATAGAGACTATGAGCCCTATGCCCGAGAAAGAGATCAAGAAATTGAAGCACTCCTAGCGGCACGGGGAATCTCTTTTGAGACCTATAAAGACCAAGTGATTTTCGAAAAGGACGAAATCACTAAGGACGACGGGAAACCCTATGTGGTGTATACCCCCTATTCTAGAAAATGGCTCAAGGCTTTTGAGGAAAACACCCCTCAAAAGTATCCCTCTATAAATCTGTTGAACAAACTTTATCCAGAAATCCAGCCCTCCCTTAGGTTGGAAGATCTGGGATTTGAACCCCAAGATCATCATACCCCTCAATTCCGGTTCGACAGTGCGGTTATCGATGCCTATGAGGAGACCCGAAATTTTCCGGCGCTCGACCAGACCTCCCGATTGGGACCTTATCTGCGTTTTGGACTTGTCAGTGTAAGAGATCTGGTGCTTAAAGCAGCCAATCGGCCCAATAATACCTTTCTTAAAGAACTTATTTGGAGGGAGTTTTTTATGCAAATTTTGTGGCATTTCCCACATACCAAAGACCGATCTTTTAAGGCCCAATACGACCGAATCCCCTGGAGAAACAACGAAGATGAATTTCGAAAGTGGTGTGCAGGAGAAACGGGGTATCCACTTGTAGATGCGGGAATGAAACAACTGAATCAAACGGGGTTTATGCACAATCGTGTTCGCATGCTCGTCGGTAGTTTTTTATGCAAGCACTTACTCATAGATTGGCGTTGGGGAGAAGCTTATTTTGCTGAAAAGCTATTGGACTATGAAATGGCTAGCAATGTTGGAAATTGGCAATGGGTGGCCGGAAGTGGTGTGGATGCAGCTCCTTACTTTCGGATTTTTAATCCCACAGAACAAATCAAAAAATTTGATAAGCAACACGCTTATATTCAAAAATGGGTTCCCAACTATCAAGAACTCAACTACCCCAAACCTGTTGTGGAGCACAAAATGGCTCGTGAACGATGCTTAAGCGTATATAAAAGTGCTTTAGATAGTGTATGAAGCGGGTTTTAAAACAACACCTGCCCACCAAAATTTGTCCCACTTGCCAACGCCCCTTCAGTTGGAGAAAAAAATGGGAACGCGACTGGGATCAAGTTAAATATTGCAGTAAAAAATGTCGAAAATGAAAAAAACAGCTCTGATTTGGTACAGAAACGATTTACGGATAGAAGACCACCCGGGACTATTCAATGCTACTCAAACCCATGAGACCGTTTTGGCCTGTTTTGCTTTTGATCCACGTCATTTTGCAACCGATCGTTGGGGCTTTAAAAAAACAGAACGCTATCGCGCTCAATTTCTAATTGAAACAGTCGAAGCCTTACAAAAACAGTTGGAACAACTCAATATTCGATTGTTTATTAGCCATCAAGCGCCAGAGAAATTTATTTCAAGCTTGGTAGATAGCTATCAGGTTTCCTCGATCTATGTACAAGACGAGTGGACTACTGAAGAAAAAGAAGTAGAAAATGGAGTTCGGGATGCGATCTCCGATGAGGTGATTTGGAATAGACATCAACGTCAATTTTTGTATGAACCTTCCGATGTACCCATGCGCACCGATCAGACTCCAGAGGTGTTTACGGTTTTTCGCAAAAAATGTGAAAAATACGCTCGAGTCAAACCTGCATTAGCAGCTCCACAACCCATGCCCCAAGAAAATCTGAAGGGAGATAAGAGTACCCTACCTACCCTCAATGATTTAGGACTACAGAATTTTTCTAAAGACAGCCGATCCGCTTTTCCATTTGAAGGAGGTACAGCAGCAGGAATGCACCGATTGCACCACTATTTTTGGAAACATCAAAAGCTTTCCTACTATAAAAACACCAGAAATGGACTGGTAGGTCTCGACTACAGCAGTAAATTTTCGGCTTGGCTCGCCAATGGAAGCCTATCGCCGAAAATGATTTATGAAGAAGTGAAAAGGTATGAACAAGAAGTCACCAAAAATCAATCGACTTATTGGCTGATCTTTGAGTTATTATGGCGCGATTATTTTAAATATATATCCTTAAAACACGGCTCCAAGATCTTTCACTTGGGAGGGATTTTAGATCGGGATTACAGTTGGGACAAGTCCCCAAAGAAATTTGTGCAATGGGCACAAGGAGAAACCCGAGAAGCCTTTGTAAATGCCAATATGTTAGAATTGATGCATACCGGATGGATGAGCAATCGCGGCCGACAAAATGTGGCAAGCTATTTTGCTAAGGATCTTTTGATGGACTGGCGCATGGGTGCAGCCTATTTTGAGTCCTTACTGATCGATTATGACGTACACAGCAACTACGGAAACTGGCTGTATGTTTCTGGTGTAGGAAACGATCCTCGAGACCGAAAGTTTAATATTGGCTCTCAAGCAGAACGTTATGATCCCCAAGGGAAGTTTCAACAACTTTGGTTACAACCAAGACTTTTATAGATGGAAATACGACTGATATTAGGGGATCAATTGAATGCGCAACACAGCTGGTTTAAAGAAGTAAACCCTCAAGTCACCTATGTGATGATGGAGATGCGGCAAGAAACAGACTATGTGGTCCATCACATTCAGAAAGTAGTTGCCTTTTTTAGTGCCATGCGCCAATTTGCCAAAGCCCTCACTCAAGAAGGGCATCAAGTGGTGTACTACGCTATCGATCATCCTCAGAACAAACAGCATTTAACCCAAAACCTAGATGCCCTAATTGAAGCAAATCAAGCCACATCTTTCGCCTACCAGGCACCAGACGAATACCGACTGGACCAACAATTAGCAAACTATTGTAAGACCCTTCAGATTCCCACCCAAAGCGCCGATACAGAACATTTTCTGACGGAACGATTGGAACTTCAATCCTTTTTTGAAGGAAAAAAGCAGTACATCATGGAGTTTTTTTACCGCTATATGCGTAAAAAATTCAATCTGCTGATGCAGGGGAGTCAACCCGAAGGTGACCAATGGAACTTTGATAAAAACAATCGAAATAAATGGAAAGGGAGTCCGGCAATTCCAGATGCGTTTCAAAACCATTCATCTGAGGTTCAGCAAATCTTTGAGGCGGTAAACAAGGCCGGGATTGAAACTCTCGGGCATTTTGATTTGGAAAAATTCAACTATCCCAGTAATCGGAGTCAAGCCCTCCAACAACTCCAATATTTTTGCGAAAATTTACTGGTGCATTTTGGCGACTACCAAGATGCTATGCATACCGAAGAAACAGATTTGTTTCATTCTAGAGTTTCCTTTGCATTAAATGTCAAAATACTCCATCCTCTGGAAGTGATGGAGGCTGTAATTTCCTACTATCGAGAAAATCCCGACAGCATTCAACTTTCTCAAGTAGAAGGCTTTGTAAGGCAAATCTTAGGATGGCGCGAATATATGCGAGGGATCTACTGGAAAGAAATGCCCGCCTATCAACAAAAGAATAAACTCCAAAATAGCAACCCCCTCCCCGACTTCTATTGGACCGGAAACACCCAAATGAACTGTCTCAAACACGCTGTCAATAATTCTTTGGATACGGCTTATGCCCATCACATTCAAAGGCTTATGATTACGGGAAATTTTGCCTTGTTAGCACAAATCGACCCCACGGAAGTAGATCGATGGTATTTAGGAATTTATGCCGATGCTATCGAATGGGTTCAATTGCCCAATACCCGAGGGATGAGTCAATGGGCCGATGGGGGAATTGTTGCCACCAAGCCCTATGTTTCTGCAGCATCCTACATCAGTAAAATGAGTAATTATTGCGATTCGTGTTCCTACGACAAAAAGAAGCGTGTAGGAGATAACGCCTGCCCTTTTAACAGTTTGTATTGGAACTTTTTGGATGACAAAAAAGAATACTTTTCCAAAAACAACCGTATGGCTATGATGCTTCGATTGGTGGAAAAAATCCCCGCCGAAGAAATGTTTGCGATCAAAGAAAGAGCCAGCCAAATTCTTTCCCAACCCGATGCATTCTAAAAAAAGTCCAATTGCTGTAGTATGGCTTAAAAGAGACTTGCGTTTACAGGATCACGAAGCGCTACACAAAGCCCTTCAATCCTCTAAAAGAGTCTTGCTGCTCTATGTCTTTGAAACATTTCTCCAAGAAGATTCCCATACCAGCGAACGCCATTGGAATTTTATCAAAGAATCGCTACAGGAATTGAATTCCCAACTGCAACCCCTACAAACCAAAGTTTTATGCGTTCAAGGCAAATTACTTGAAGTGTTGGAAACCCTCCTGAAAGAACATCCCATCACCGGAATTTTTTCTCATCAGGAAACGGGAATTCTCAAAACTTTCAAACGAGACTTGGCCCTACAAAAATGGTGTAAAGCAAAAAATATTCCTTGGGACGAATCTCTTCAGCAAGGGGTTTTTAGAGGGCTCAAACACCGAAGAAAATGGTTGCCCTTGTGGACCGAGCTCATGAATAGACCCCTGTATTCTTTTCAGGCGAGCACCTCTAATTTTCTACATCTAAAAGCCATTGACGGCATAGAAAAACAGTTGGACAGGGTGTCGTTAAGCCTCCCGAAGCAGGAGGATTTTCAGCCCGGAGGAGAGTTAAAGGGGCTTCGTTATCTAGAATCCTTTTTGGATAATAGGCACCTGAATTATCAAAAACATATTTCTAAACCCGACTTATCGCGCCGGAGTTGTAGCCGTTTATCTCCCTATATAGCCTATGGTAATATTTCTATGCGAACGGTGCTTCAAAGAACTCAAGAGGCTACCGAAAAAAAAGGGAAACATTTTGGACTAAAAGCTTTTGGGTCTCGGTTGCGCTGGCAAGCGCATTTTATCCAAAAGTTCGAAATGGAACACAGCATGGAATTTAGAAGTGTCAATGCGGGGTATCACCAGCTCGAAAAACCCCTACGTCAGGATTATCTTCAGGCTTGGGAAACGGGGCAAACAGGAGTCCCTATAGTGGACGCAGCCATGCGTTGTTTGGTGGCTACTGGATATTTAAACTTTCGTATGCGAGCCTTAGTCGTGTCTTTTGTTGTTCATCAACTTTGGCAACCATGGCAAGCGATTTCTGCATTTTTGGCCCGAATGTTTTTGGATTTTGAACCCGGAATCCATTTTCCTCAACTCCAGATGCAAGCAGGCGAAACAGGGATTAATACCTTACGGATCTATAATCCCGTAAAAAATGGAATCGAGCATGATCCGCACGGGAATTTTGTCCGCCAATGGGTTCCCGAACTCAAAGAACTTCCCCATGAATTTATACATCACCCCTGGCTGTTGACACCCTTAGAACAAATGGCCTATGAATTTCAATTGGGACGCGATTATCCAGCAC
This sequence comes from Flavobacteriales bacterium, assembly GCA_011524915.1. Classification (GTDB taxonomy): domain Bacteria; phylum Bacteroidota; class Bacteroidia; order Flavobacteriales; family Flavobacteriaceae; genus WTJH01. The sequence continues at coordinate 26,732 of WTJH01000006.1, forward strand.
CCATCGTAGACCTAAATTCTAGCCGAAAAAGAGCTTCAGATATTCTGTGGAATTTACAAAAAGAACGCCGCGTTTTTTTAGAAAGCAAACGCATATTGGCCAAGCATACGTTACCCGATCGAAATAGTATTCAATGAAAAAACAACAACCCAACTTAGATGCACAACAAATCGACCGAATCATTGAAATGGCGTGGGAGGATCGTACCCCTTTTGACGCGATTCAAGACCAATTTGGTTTAAAAGAGCAAGATGTCATTAGCTTGATGCGGCGCGAAATGAAAGCCAGTAGTTTCCGGATGTGGCGCGCTCGGGTTCAAGGGCGGAAAACCAAACACCGCAAAAGTAGATCGGCAGCTGTAGACCGTTTTAAATGCAGCCGACAAAGGGGAATTTCCAACAATAAAGTCTCTAAACGCTAAGGATTCGTCTTTTCAAAAATCAGGACCACAACTGGATCATCTGGAAGATCTGCATCTGCAGATATTATCTTTAATTGGTTGTTTTGAATTTCAATTCTTTGAACACCATCTTCCCCTTCTTCTGTAAAAATTTCACCACTAATTTCCTGAACTTTATTTTGAGTGAAACTATAGGTCCCATTGCCATTGTCTATATCCTCCCGACAATAACTATTGTCAATTGATTTATAAAATCGATAATTGGTTTCTTCGAACAAGATTCGAAAGCCTAAAAAACAGGATTTAACATCCTCGACACTATAATAGTCGTCATCTTCACCAACATAGTTGGCAAAAGCATCTAAATCGAGCGTTTCATCTTCCAGCCTATATTCTAAAGCTACCAATTCCCATAGACCAAGGAAAGGGTTTTCGGCGAGTTTGGGTTTCGATTCGGAACAAGCCAAAACCAGAGTCAAAAAAAAGATACGTATCGCAGGTTTCATAATAAAGATTTTAGGTGTACTCAAAGTACGTTATATTCCTTTTTTAAAAAACACAGTGGTATTGAAAGGAGATCAACTATTGCGTATCTTGAGGCATGGCAACCAATAAAACAGTCCCTACGGACCTCCCCGTCTCGGAATATTTAGAAGCTTTTCCCTCCCAAAAGCAGGAGGAAGCAAACCAACTGATAGGTATCATGGAAAAACTGACCGGAGCCCAAGCAATCATGTGGGGTACCTCAATCATTGGATTTGGACAATATCCCTATCGCTATGCTAGTGGCAGGTCTGGAGACTGGTTTTACTGTGGATTTGCCCTTCGAAAAAGAGCCATATCTCTATATATCAGTTGCGACCTAAAGTCTATCCCCTTCGACTGGAAGCGTTTAGGAACTCATGAAAAAAGCGTAGGATGTGTTTATGTAAAAAAACTTTCGGACATCCATTTGGAAGCTCTGGAAGAACTGATCAAAAAAGCGATGCTACAGCTCGATTCTAAAAATTAAATACGTTCAATTTTAGCTCCAATGGCTCGGAGTCGTTCGTCTATTCGTTCATAGCCGCGATCGATCTGTTCGATATTGTGGATGATACTGGTTCCTTTAGCCGACAAAGCAGCAATCAGAAGAGAAATTCCAGCCCGAATATCTGGCGAAGTCATGGTAGTGGACTTCAATTGAGATTGGAAATCGTGACCGATGACCGTGGCTCGGTGGGGATCGCAAAGGATAATTTTAGCCCCCATATCAATGAGCTTATCTACAAAAAACAAGCGGCTTTCGAACATTTTTTGATGAATCAAGACACTTCCACGAGCTTGGGTTGCGACGACCAGAATGATGCTCAACAAGTCTGGCGTAAATCCAGGCCAAGGAGCATCGGCGACAGTTAAAATGGATCCATCAATAAAGTTTTGAATTTCGTAGCCGTCTGTATGTGCTGGTATAAAGATATCATCCCCTCGTTTTTCGATCCGAATTCCTAAGCGTTTAAACACCGATGGTATTTGTCCTAAAAACTCCCAGCGAACGTCTTTAATGGTCAGCTCGCTTTGGGTCATCGCTGCCAAACCTACCCAACTCCCGATTTCAATCATATCGGGTAAAATGGTATGCGTAGTTCCTCCCAATTGGGCAACCCCTTCAATGGTCAACAGATTGGAGCCGATTCCAGAGATTTTAGCCCCCATACGATTGAGCATGGAACAAAGTTGTTGCAAATAGGGTTCGCAAGCAGCATTGTAAATCGTTGTAGTTCCTTCGGCCAAGACTGCTGCCATTACAATATTTGCTGTCCCGGTAACAGATGCCTCGTCCAACAACATATATTTCCCTATGAGTTTTTCTGCTCGGACGGTATAGAAATAATTGTCTCGATCATACTCAAAGCTGGCTCCGAGTTCCACAAAGCCATCGAAGTGTGTGTCTAAACGTCGACGTCCAATTTTATCCCCTCCGGGCCTTGGAATACTCGCCAATCCAAAGCGTGCCAATAAGGGGCCCACAAGCATGATGGAGCCTCTGAGTCCTCCCCCATCTTTTTTGTACCGATCGGAATGTAAATAGTCCAAATCGACAGCATCGGCTTGGAAAGAATAACTGTTGTCGGACAGTTTTTGTACCCGTACACCGAAGTTGGATAATAATTGAATTAACTTATTGACATCAACAATATCTGGAACGTTGTTGATGATAACTTCCGCGTCTGTGAGTAGAACAGCGGAAAGAATTTGTAAGGCTTCGTTTTTGGCCCCTTGTGGGCGAATTTCACCGGTAAGCGATTGCCCACCTTCGATCTTAAAACTCGACATGAAATTTAGTAGCGTTTGCGTTTACGATTTCGTGAATGATTGTGATTGGTTTTCATGGGGCCATTTCCATTTTTGGAACGGACTTTTAGGAAATCTGCACTTTCCGTCAAAGGCAAAAGCTCGGGTTTGACTTCGAGTTTTCCATGCGATAGCTCCCGCAAATGATCGAAGATTACCTGATCTTCAACTGTGTCCTTGTTCCAATGTAAAAAACATTTCTTCATGTGATTTGCTATAGAATACACCAAACCATCTCTCCGATCGCCCTCCTCCCAACGGAGTGCTACATCGATCATGCGTTTGATATTATTCCCATAAAATCGATATTTGGGATAGGACTGCGGATATGTGAGTGGTCCGGGACCTGATTCCAAAAGTTCTTTTTGAGGTTTTTCGAAGGGACTATCCACATCCAATTCGAAATTCGACATAATAAAAAGTTGATCCCAAAGCTTGTGCTGAAAATCGGGAACATCTCTTAAATGCGGATTTAAATTTCCCATAACGCCAATGATCGCTTTTGCCATATTGTTACGCTTTTCGCGTTCTGGAATAGCCATAACTTGTTCGATCATCAAATGAACATGTCTTCCATATTCGGGGATCACCAATTTTGGGCGTTGGGTGTTGTAACTAAGTGTTTCCATAAATTAAATTAGATCTTGGGGGAGATGATGCAAATTAGGGATATTTTTTGGGGGACAAAGGATTATAGCATTAAAATTCCCTCGATCTTTTCTGCCTGCTTATAAATGGAAATAACTTCCTCTGGGGACTGCATGCCTACTTCAAAAGTAAGGCTAGCATAGGTTCCTTTTTGGGATAACTTTTCTGATAAACGTCCCTTGTAGGGCTCCATTAATGCAATTATTTGTGCTTTAGACTCCTTTTGTTTTACAATAAACTTAAACATATAATTCCCCGGCCAATCTTGAGATTCTTCAAGTTGTGTTTTTAATCGCTCGTAAAACTCGATATTTGTATTCAAGGTTTCTGCTTTTAAGAAGTACGAATATAAGTATTCGGCTGGTGAACCCTTCGATGGAGATGAAAAAGTATCAAAAAATAGTACTTACTGGAGGACCCGGAAGTGGTAAAACAACCGTACTTAACACCTTAGGAGAGATGGGCTATACCATATTTCCAGAGCTATCTCGCCAATGGATTCAGCTGGCCCAACAATCCGGGACAAGCCATTATTTTGATGAAAAACCGCTGGAGTTTAGTGCTGCACTACTCGAGGGTCGGATCCAACAATACCAACAAGCGGAACAAGCCTCTTCAGACCTCCTTTTTTTGGATCGTGGAATTCCTGATGTATTTGCTTACCTGGATCATCGGGGGCAGCCCCATGAATTCCCAAAAGAGTTTTTACAAAAATATCGCTACGACCACGTATTTTTCTTCCCTCCCTGGAAAGATATCTATACGGCTGATGCCGAGCGACTAGAAACTTTTGAAAAAGCCCAAGCCATAGGAAAGCATCTAGATGACTTTTACACCCTTTTAGGATATCATCCCGTTCATATTCCTGAAGGCAGTGTTCTGGAGCGCTGCAACTTTATTTTAAAGCACTTAACCCATGGATAGATACACCCAAGTTTTGAAAGAGCTCTGGGGGTATTCAGATTTCCGATTCCCTCAAAGAGAAATTATGGATGCCTACAGGAAGGGGACCGATGTGGTTGCAGTGCTCCCCACAGGGAGCGGAAAATCGCTCTGCTTCCAGCTACCTGCCTGTATCGAATCTGGAACTACCTTAGTTGTATCTCCTCTAGTAGCTCTAATGGAAGAACAGGTGGCTGAACTGAATCAAAGAGGAATACCAGCCCTGTTCTTTGATCGGTCTTCCCAAAAGAGTATCGATCAGCAAATGGTAGAATGTGTACGAGGAGACTATAAACTAGTCTATTGTTCTCCTGAGCGATTAACACAAATCTCTTTTCTGAATCATTTAGCACAAGCCCCTATTCGTAGAATAGCGGTGGATGAAGCCCATTGTATCTCCAGTTGGGGGCACGATTTTAGACCTGCTTATCTACAAATAAGTGAACTGCGGAGTATTTTTCCAAAATGTCCGATCATAGCGCTTACGGCTACTGCCACCCCGCAGGTGATTCGGGACATCGAAACCCATTTAAAATTAAAACAGCCACAGCGCTTTCAAAACTCTGTAATTCGCCCCAATATTTTTATTCGGATCCAAAAAATCGAGGATAAATTACGTGAGTTGTATCATTTTTTAGCTACAAAGCCGAGTACTTCAATTGTGTATGCCTACAGCCGAAAACAAACCGAATATTTAGCGCAGCAGTTGACTAGTTTAGAAATTAAAGCTCATTTTTTTCATGCCGGACTCCCTACAGTAGAAAAAAGAAGCCGAATTCAAGATTGGAAAAACCAGACCGTGGATGTGATGATAGCTACCACTGCATTTGGGATGGGAATCGATTTTGGGCACGTCCGAAAGGTTGCCCATTGGGATCTTCCCGAAAGTATTGAAAACTACTGCCAAGAAATTGGGAGAGCTGGACGTGATGGTGCTCCCGCAGCGGCCCTACTGCTGTTTAAAGACACCGATTTAGTAGTATTAAAAGAACGAATCATCGGAAACTGGCCGGACACAAGATTCTTACATCAGTGCTATAAGAAACTGGCCAATTATCTGAAAATTGCCAAGGGAGATGGCTTGGACACCAACTATCATTTACATTTTGAAGATTTTTGTCAGACTTATAATTTCCCTAAGAAAAAAACACTTCAGGCCTTGGAGTTGATGGAGCGATTAGATTTTTTACGAATCAAAATTCAAAGGCAAGACCGGGTGTATTTACATCTACAAATCGACTCTTCAGAAATTCAAAGAAGGATTGAAAGTCAAATTCCCGGATTCCAAATCTTAGAACATTTGTGGCGACACTTCCCAGAAATTGTTCGTAAACCCAAATATATTTCTTGGAAGTTTATCAAAAATCAATTGCAGCATTCCCAAAGCTTTATTGAACAAGAATTGGACCGCTTGGTCGCCCAAAGGATTATAAGCGAATATAAGCAGGCAGAAAACATGACCCTCCATTGGCTGCATCCTCGAGACGACGATTATATATGGGCGCCTCACCGCCAAACCATCCGTCAATTGGAACAACGCAAGCAGAAACAGTTTGAGGATCTGAAAAATTTCATCCAAAAAAAACAATGCCTAACGGCACAGATACTTGAGTATTTTGGTGAAAAATCTTCCGATCGGTGCACCCATTGCGACGGTCCCAAATGTGTAGCCCCTGCGTCAACTGATCGGCTGAAAACCGAATTGTATCAAAAAATTGAACAACTCCCTTTGGGAATGGATCAATTAAAAATGGAATTTCCCAATGATTTAAAATCCCTAGAAATGAATCTGCAAAAACTGCTGGAGGAGGGATATATTTGCATCAACGCTCAAGGGCAATTTCAAAAAAAATGAACCAAGCAAGAATAGTATTTATGGGAACTCCAGACTTTGCTCTGGGGTGTTTAGAAGCGATTACTTCTCAACCTCACAATGTGGTAGGGGTAGTAACCGCTCCAGACCGTCCTGCCGGACGAGGAAAAAAACTACATCAATCGCCCGTAAAAACGTTTGCGCTACAAGAAGGAATCCCCCTACTCCAACCGCTAAAACTCAAGGATCCTGAATTTCTAGACCAATTAAAGGAGTGGAAACCCGACCTAATTGTTGTGGTTGCGTTCCGGATGTTACCCAAAGAAGTTTGGAGCCTCCCCCCCTTGGGAACCTTTAATTTACACGCTTCGCTATTACCCGATTATAGAGGTGCGGCCCCCATCAACTGGGCGATTATTAAAGGAGAAACTCAAACCGGTGTCACCACCTTTTTGATCGATGAAGCCATTGATACTGGGGCAGTCCTGATGCAGCAAAAGGTTTCCATCGCACCTACAGACGACGCTGGAATTTTACACGACAAACTCCTCGATGCAGCCCAAGATTTGATCCCCAAAACCATTGAAGGACTCTGGCAAAAAACGCTTCAACCCCTTCCGCAAAAAGAACCCGATCCCCAAAAGATCGCACCCAAGCTCTACCCAGAAAACACCCGAATCAACTGGAAGGATGAACCCCAAAAAATTCAAAATCATATACGAGGCTTATCTCCCTACCCCAGCGCATGGACCCAACTCAAACAACCCAATGCTGAAGTTGTCCGCCTAAAAGTTTTTAAAACAACTTGGGAAGCTCAATCACACAATCATAGATTTGGGACTTGGATCACAGCAGGGAAAACTCTAGGAGTGGCTCTGGATGGAGGGATTTTAAAGATTTTAGAACTCCAATGGCCTGGAAAGAAAAGAATGACGGCTCAAGAATTGCTCAATGGACGCAGTTTTGAAGCGGAAAGCCGCGTAGAATAAGGGATTTTGGGTGGATTTATCCACAGAGCACCGGAATTATTAACATTTCGCTCAATTTTTGGATGTTTTTGTTGGTGCATTGAGGAAAGCGTTTAAATTTGTTGGAGTAACCTTTTATAAAAGTTAATTATGAACAAAACTGAATTAATCGATGCAATGGCTGCAGATGCCGGTATCTCCAAAGCAGCTGCTAAGCAAGCTTTAGAATCTTTTCTAGGAAATGTAGGATCAACTCTTAAAGGTGGTGGACGTGTTTCACTTGTTGGATTTGGTTCTTGGTCTGTTTCTCAACGTGCTGCTCGTGAAGGACGTAACCCTCAAACAGGAGCTACGATTCAAATCGCAGCTAAAAACGTTGTGAAGTTTAAAGCTGGTGCTGAATTATCAGACGCTGTAAACTAATCAGTAGTTTAAAATTTAAGAAAAACACTCTTCGGAGTGTTTTTTTTTGCCCTATCTTTAAGTATGCCCGCTGGAAACTTTCTTTATGCAGACCCGAGCCTATATGACGACAACGACTTTAACCGATCCGTCATCTTCTTAACCCAACACAATCCCGAAGGAGCTGTAGGTTTTATTATCAATCAAAATTCGGGATATCAATTGCAGACCCTCCTCCCCGAACTGGATCTCGATTGCCCTGTTTTCTATGGGGGCCCCGTAGCAAAAGATGAAATTTTCTACCTCCACTCCAATCAGTTAAAACTCAAAGGTAGCCTGCCAATCGACGACTATTGGTCTTGGGGAAATCGACTCGAAGGATTGGAATTTTTTGAACGTACTCCCCATTTAAACTCGGAAGACTTCCGAATATTTATGGGCTATTCGGGTTGGGAAGCCGGTCAACTCGAGGGCGAAGTAAAACTTCAAGCTTGGGTTCCCATCAAACACCAGTCTACCGCTAATATTCTTAAAGAAAAACCAGACAAATTGTGGTCCAATCAAATGCGGAAACTCGGAGGACGATATATGTTGTGGTCCAATTTACCCGATAACCCTCAATACAATTAAAGGCCCAACTGGGTTTTAAATTGTAGATACCACTCCGTCAACTGAGTATTGGAATAGCTTGTCTTTCGGTATTTGGAGACCCCAGCAAATCCCTTTTCTGGATCACACAAAAGGATACTTTCGGCTTGCTGCAGCTCGAAGGGGGCTAATGCAGATTTTTCTAAAGCTATTTTTTGCTCCGACAACCACTCTTCCCAAGCTCTACTCAGCGGATGTGACAAGCCTCCAGATTTGAGATCGGGGGTTTTTAAACTCCCATCAGCATATTTAAGATAGATGGTTCCACGACTGCTGTAGGCCAGATGCATATCTGTATGAAGTAGTACCGAGGCATCCCACCCATTTTCAAGCGCAAAGATTTCTGCGATTCGCGTTATGGGCTGGGGTTTTTTGCCACCCTGAGTATCCAGTTGGGCCATCACCAACGCATCTTTATACAAATCTATTTCGAGGCCTGCTGGATCTTCAGGAAACAAGCTCTCGTTTTCTTGCTCCAAAATAAACATGGTCTCCCCATAAATTTGATCCATACTTGGAGCCGCTGCCCTAAAACAGGTGATTTTTAGAGTCTGCGCATTTTTGGATTCCTCCTTCTTCAGAGTAGCCCATTGATCTTCGAAAAAGTCAGGCGTATAATGGTCCGGAATCGAAAAACGACGTTGCCGCAGCTGGGCCATTAGATGAAAGTAAAAGGACTCCCATAAGATTAGATCCGTTCCGACGAGAGGAACGTAAATACTGTAACTATCCGCTAAGCCACTAAGTATAGATGTGGAGGTCTGAACAGATGCTAGATCCGTTACACATTGTCCGTTAAAATTAATCATGTATCGATTTATGCGGAGCCGAGAACTTGCTTGAGGTCTGCAATCGAATTTTGCCAAAGCATTTTGGCTTCTTCAATTTCGTCATCTTCAGCAAAATCAGAAACAATTAGGGAAACATCTTTGGTGATTTCGTCTACCTGAATATAAAATTCAAAGTAATAATCGTCCTGATCCTCATCATCGGTCTGCCATTGAAACTTTACTTTTTCATTATTTTTTTTACTCAGGAGTTTCGCATATTCTTCGGAATCGTCCCAAATAAAGGTAAACATCTCACCACGGGAATTTACATTGTCTGCAAACCATTCCGATAGCCCCGAAGGAGTTGAGAGATATGGAAATAAAAGTTGTGGAGAAGACTGTATGTCAAATTCAATGGAAAAAGGGGTTTTCTCTGCCATGGTTATATATTTCTCCCAATATAGCTAAAAAACAATTTTTTCAAAACCTTCCCTGTTTTTTTTCAAAAGTCTTTTTGGTTGCTGCCATTTTTTGGGGTTATATTTGCAACTCAAAAATGGCGAGGTAGCTCAGCAGGTTAGAGCGTCGGATTCATAACCCGGAGGTCGGGAGTTCAAGTCTCCCTCTCG
>WTJH01000084.1 GCA_011524915.1 Flavobacteriales bacterium
AAAATTTTGGCTAAAGATAAAAAGAAAAATCCGCCACTTAGGTGGCGGATTTTAAAGCTTGAACTTATCCTTTGATTTGCTCTTTAAAGCGATCGAACTCCGATGCACTTTCAGCTTTTGGCCATGCATTATTGGAGAGATCAATATCTGCAGTTTCCTGATCCGGATCTACTTGGATTCCCACAATCTCCTTGTCGGAAGCCACCATTTTACGAACCGAAGCATCGTTCTTACGCCATACTTGTACCGGATAATTGACGCGTTTAGTCGTACCATCGGCATAGGTGTACTCCACAATAAGTGGCATCACCAAGCCTCCTGGCTTTTCAAATTCGATCTCGTAAAAATATTTAGGGATCTCAAGAGCGTCGCGCTCTTCTTGACTTAAACTTTCGTCTACATAGGATTGAAGGGCTTGAGAGACCTCCAAAGGAGATTTCGACATATCCGCTTCGTCAAGAGTTTCGTCTCCCTCTTCTGCCATAAATACCATAGGGGGTAGATCGGCTAATGTCATTCCAAAACGGTCTAAGCGTTCCTGAACTTCAGGTGTGGGTTTTGAAGAAACATAGAATTTTTTAACGCCTTTAACTCCAATATCGACATAGTCTGTGCTGTAGAACCAACCGCGCCAGAACCAATCCAAATCAACGGCCGAAGCATCTTCCATGGTCCGGAAAAAATCTTCTGGAGTGGGGTGTTTAAACATCCATCGTTGAGCATAGGTTTTAAATGCATAATCGAACAGCTCTCTTCCCATCACGGTTTCCCGAAGGATATTCAAAGCTGTAGCTGGTTTTGCATAGGCATTAGGCCCTAACTGGAATACATTTTCAGGATTCGACATGATAGGGGAAATATAGCTTTGGTCTCCAGCCATATAAGGAACAATTTTGGAAGCTGCTCCTCTGCGTGAGGGGTAAGCATCCAAAGGCGCTATGGCTTCTGGATAAGATTCTCCAAATTCTTGTTCGGTAAGATATTGAACAAAAGTATCGAGGCCTTCGTCCATCCAACCCCATTGACGCTCGTCAGAGTTGACAATCATTGGGAAATAGTTATGTCCGACCTCATGGATGATTACACTAATCATTCCGTATTTGGTTCGTTCAGAATAGGTTCCGTCGGGATTTGGACGTCCATAATTCCAACAAATCATCGGGTACTCCATTCCTTGATTTTTGGCGTGTACAGAAACCGCTTTAGGATAGGGATAATCGAAAGTGAATTTAGAATAAGTCTTGAGGGTTTGAACAACTGCCTTAGTTGAATATTCTTCCCATAGGGGGTTTCCTTCTTTAGGATATAGGGAAACTGCCATTACTTTCTGAGGCCCCACCTGAACGGCTTGCATTTCCCAAATAAACTTTCGGGAAGTGGCAAATCCAAAATCACGAACTTTATTGGCCTTGAATTTCCAAGTACGTTTCTTTTCAGAAAATTCAGATTCTTTAGCCTCTGCCTCTTCTTGAGTAACAATCATTACAGGCTTGTCAAAACTGTTTTGAGCTTCCGTAAATCTTTTGTATTCGTCACGGCTAAGTACCTGTTTTGGATTTTGAAGTTCTCCCGTAGCCTCCAAAATATGGTCTGCTGGCACGGTAATATTGACTTCATAGTCCCCGAAATTGAGGGCAAATTCGCCATTGCCCCAAAACTGATAGTTTTGCCATCCTTCGACATCATTGTAAACACACATACGAGGGAAGAACTGCGCAATTACATAAGCTCGATTCCCGTCTTCAGGAAAAAACTCATATCCCGAACGACCTCTTTTAGTGACGTGATTATTGATGTTATACCACCATTTGATTTTAAACGAATACTGACCGCCCGGAGGAATCGCTGAAGGAAGATCCACCCGCATCATCGTAAAGTTGATGATGTGTCGTAGGGGTTTTCCATTGACATCGGTAACCGCCTGAACGTTGAATCCACCGTCGAATGGTTCTTGCATATAGTCCGAAACAAACCCGCTGGCTTGACTTATAGGACTCGCACCACTTCCGTTTTTTTCTCGTGCAGGAGAATCCTTACTTCGGTAGTTTTGATCGAGTTGCACCCATAAATAGGGCAAAGCATCGGGAGAATTATTGGTATAGGTGATCGTTTCTTCTCCGTATAATTTGGTGTTTTTATCGTCCAATTCGATATCCATCACATAGTCTACCTGTTGTTGGTAGTAGTCCACTCCTGGAGCTCCAGAAGCTGTTCGGAAACGATTGGGGGTTGAAAATTCTTCGTAGAGTTGCTTAAACTTATTGGTGTTTAAATGCCCTGGTTCCCGTTCGGGTTTTGGGGCATCTTGTGCCCATACACTGAAACTGAATAGGCCGAGAACAACACTTGCATACGAAAGCGATAATCTTTTCATGAGTTAGTTAGTTTAGTTCAGGTTTAAAAGTAAAATATTTTGCTGGAAAAAAAATAACTCCAAAACGTTAAAATTCAATTGGAAATTTGATCGAGAATGTTGTCTCTCGGGCGTTTAACAAAAAGCTCTTCCGCTGACGCTCCGCCTTAAAATGCATCAGGTTTTTTTGATCTTCGAATTGCCTTAACAAAATGGTGTTCTTAAAATCCAGACGGCTGAGCTCTTGTGGCAGCTGAATTTCATAATATATCTTTGTTAAGTCATAATCACTTTCGTAACCTATAAAATTGATTTCCAAAGGGGAATGATCCGTCTCTACACTCCAATGCTTACGAACATATGCTGCTAGATTTGGAGAAACCGCTCCGCTTGGAGGTTGATATTCCATGGAAAAATCTGCATCTATTTCTTCCTGAATAGCCAGATCTAAATCGTCTGTAAATATTTGAAGGATGACTTCCAACTTGGAGGTTTCGGCTTTATAATTCAGTTGAACCGTACTGACATAAAACTTGTGCCCCATAAGACATAAACAGCTGATCAGTAAAGATTTTAAATACATCATTTGTTATTCGGTAGATTGATAATCTTGGTAGTATGCTTGATACATTTCTAAAACTGCCGCATGTGCTCCTTTGGTAAACTTTTCTTCAATGGGGTAATTTTCAAGTGCGCCTAAAGCAAATTCGTATACCTGGTCTTCGGACAATTGAAACTGTTCCATCAAGAAATGTAGTCCATAAAACTGGATCATTTGTAAGACCAATTCAAATTTATGGTCTAGAGCTCGTTTTTTACGCAAGCGTTTATAATAGCCAGAAAGGTGATTGTATAGGGCTTCTACGTCCAATTTTAGGGAAACGATATCCAAGGCCATCTGCCCTACGGTTTTAATTTTTTCTTTTCGAATTCCTTTATATCCTGGAATTCCCAAATCGTCAAAGTTGAGCGCTTTTGCTTTTGGAGCTTGCTTCGAATCGTTCGTTAACCGGCCGCTTAAGGCATAGGGACTTACAACCACCTCGTCTAATTTATTGACAAAGGGCTCTACCTGAATATCGATTCGGACACTTTCCAACATCGCCTGTGAAACGATAATTTTTTGGGTTAGAATCTGGACTGCTGAAATATACAATTGATCTCCTGCTGCTGCTGCAATTTCAAAAGCTCCTTGCGCATCAGTTATTGTTGCAGTTCCACGACTTTGATTGACCACATGGATATTGGACAAATCTAGGCTGCTGTGCACCAGTTGCCCTTGGAGATAGGACGGTATTTGGTCTTGCCCCCATAGCCAATAGATATTTACCAATAACAAGAGGCTGAAGACCCTCATTGTTTGGATCTAAACTGCGCACTGGCGGATATCAAAAAGTCTATCAATTCAAAAGATTTGCTTTTTTGAAGGAGACTTTTAGAGGGAAGTTCCTCGTCTATATAGGTTAAAAATGCAGGAATCTGGGTGGCATCCAAGGCCAAATCGTTGGTGAAAAATTCAAATTCAAAAACTTGAGGTAGTATTTCACTGGGTTTAAGCTTCCCCTGCTCCTCTGTTTCGCCCTGTACCAGTTGGGCAATCAGCTTTGCGATATTAATCAGGTTGAGACCATTAGACAATTGGCGATTATCTGCAGCTCGATTGACAATTTTAGTGGACTTGTCGGCCACATAATCGTATTTTTTAAACTCCTCTTCCTTTAGATCGACAAACTTTTGAACGTTGTCAGGGGTCACTACCACTTCGTTTAACGCAGTAATGTTTTTATCTACAGAAATAACCAAACGCTTGTTATCGATCATTTCTTGGGTGATCTCAATCGTACGTATTCGAATCTCAATTGAAGAAAATACAAGTTCGTCTCCTGCCTTTACTGCTATTTCGAATGCACCCGTGTCGTCTGTAATTGTATTTAATTGAGCTGAATTGTTGATTACATTGGCCGCTACTACATAAGTGTTCTTATAGAGCAACTGTCCTCGAATAATTTCCCGGTCTTGAGCACAAATCGAAAAACTCCATGCACTCAATAACAATACTATAAATCTTTTCACACCTTAAAGATATTATGCTTCTGACAAAAGCCAACTTAAGAAATGTTAATTTCATACACAAAAAACTTTCCAATGCAAATCGAACCCATTGCAGTAGAACAAACCTATTCGTTACGACATCGTATTCTAAGAGCGGGGCGTCCTATAGAAAGCTGCTATTTTGTGGGGGACAAGGATCCTGAAAGTGTGCATCTGGGAGTTTTTATGGCGGAAACTTTGGTGGGTATTTTAAGTGCACTCCCGAATCCGTATCCCGAAAATCAAATGCCTGCCTATCAAATCCGGGGCATGGCCGTAGCAGAAGAAGCCCGAAAAAAGGGCGTTGCCACTGCCCTACTGAAATCTTTTGAATCCTACGCCCAACAACAAACGGCTAGAAGCTGTATATGGCTTAATGCTCGAATAGGCATTCAAGACCTTTACCTCAAAAATGGGTTTTCCCCCCAAGGGAGTCCTTTTCTGATTGAAGAAATTGGAATACATCAACGTTTTTTTAAATCTTTAGGCCATGAATCGAGCTGAATTTATCGGCTGTATTTTAGGGACACCTATATTTGTTCAGATGATCCAGCAAAATCCAACCTCAGAAATTTTAATGGGACGCGGCAGCCCAGACCTCGTTGGGGAGTCGTATTCCCTTACTCGAGCTGCTGCAACTGCCTTTGAACAAATGAAAGCTCAAGCGCTTCAGGATGGAATATCTCTGGAAGTTGTATCCAGTTATCGGTCTTTCGCCGACCAGTTAAGGATTTGGAATCGCAAGTATGAAAAGTTTAAACAAGAGGGACTTCAAGGAAAAGCAATCATTGATGCGATAACCGAATACTCAACCCTTCCCGGCACCAGTCGACACCATTGGGGGACTGAAGTTGACCTAATCGATGCCGCCCCTCCAAAAGAAGGAGATGTCTTATTAACCGAAAAATTTTATGCCGGAGGGCCCTATGAAAAGCTACGTCTGTGGTTAGAAGAAAATGCCCACGCGTTCGGGTTTATTAAACCCTATACTTCCGATCCGAATCGAAAGGGATTTGCATACGAACCTTGGCATTATAGCTATGCCCCCGAATCTATCCCGTTTTTAAAAGCATTTTTAAAAATCCCCTTAGAAAAATTTGGATCACACGCAGAGTTAAGAGGACAGCAACACTTAAGCCTAAATTACCTTCAAACATATCTGAACGATTATGTTTTAGGAATCGCAGAAGAATTGCGCTGAAAAATCTCTCGATACTGAAGTACTCTAAAATCCAAGGTATTCATCTGGGGGTTGTTTCGTTTCATTTGCTTGTAGGCTTCTAAACTCCCTACAGCCCGATTGGCCGCCCCCGAGGGTGCGGTTAAACTAAATGTATCAATCCTACGGCCAGCCCAATCGAAACAGTGCTGCCGAGGGATCGTATCATTGACTCGCCGAAACGCTACATCTTTCTTTTTTAAAAGCCTTTGAAAAAAATACTCTGGTCCGTTTTTACTATTTCCTCCAGTAAATATCAATTGGTTGATATGGGGATGAGCCTCCAAAACCCCTAATAGATCTCGTAAAACAACTTCGGTCATTCCCAAATCAGATGCATCAATCTTTTGACGTTTACACGAATGGACAATATCACATATACCCAACTGGTGTTTGGTGAGAAAATCTTTACGCTGGGAGATGGCTTCCTCAGTGTTTTCGTACTTCAGGTTTAAATCATAAATCTCATTGAGTATGGGCCAAAAATAACCGTCAGAACTCCCGTAGCAAAAATTGACATCTTTGGGTTTTAATTGCCCCAAACTAAACCGTGGAGGAGGCAAAGTTCCGACTATAAGTCTCTTCGTCCCTTGAGGAACAAAAGGCGGATATGGATGTCGATGTTCCCACATAAAAGTTGTATCTTAAGAGTACCAAATCTACAGAACTATGGGCAAAGGCGACCTCAAAACAAGACGTGGAAAAATCTGGCGTGGAACCAACGGAGTCCGCAGACTTTCTAAAAAAAACAAACGCAAAGCCAAATTAAAGTCTAACGGATAAAAACCGGCTTTAAAGGGTCTTGCGTATGAGTTTCACTGAAGCGATAATTATCTGCACTAAAACCTATTAGATCCTCCGGAGTTTCGGGGCCTTGCTCGACGATGAATCGAGCCATCATTCCCCGGGCTTTTTTCGCAAAAAAGGAAATCATTTTAAGTTTCCCATCCCTTAATTCGCGAAATTCTGGACTAATAACCCTAGCCTGAAGCATCTTTTGATCAATCGCCTTAAAATATTCGGCACTGGCCAGATTGATTAAATAATCCTCTGTGGAAAGTTCGGTATTGAGTTGTTGGGTGATTTTTTGTTTCCAAAAAGCGGGTAAGTTGGCAGCAACCCCGACTTTCATGGAGGTTCCCATCTCTAAACGATAGGGCTGGATGGAATCGAAGGGACGCAGTAGGCCATATAAACCCGATAAAATACGTCCTCTTTCTTGGAGAGTATCCCAAGCTGAGGCTTCCAATTCGTGCGCTTTTAATCCTTGATATACATCCCCATCAAAAACAAAAACGGCTGGCTTGGCCAAGGGCGCTTGCATGGGAAATTGGAATTGCTGGTAACGCTCCCAGTTTAATTGGGCTAAGGCATCTGAAATCCCCATCAGTTTACTCAAGCCTTTGACAGACTTCTTTTGCATCAGTTTTTGAAGACGCTCCGTTTCTTTAGGGAATAGTAACTCTGTTGGCTTTACTTCCGGAATGGGAGATTCAAAATTCAATGATTTGGCAGGTGAGATCACAAATTTCATAGTCCTAATTTTTAAAGCAATTTAGTCGAAAAAACGGTATACATATCCGTAATTCAGACCTAAAAGGATGATGTTACTATTGAATTTGTTTATGCTGTGCATATTTTCTCCAACGCTCCAAGACTGCACTTAAATCCTCTGGTATGTCCGAGTCAAAAGAAAGCCATTGGCCCGTTTGCGGATGTTCGAAACCGAGGGTTTTGGCATGAAGCGCCTGACGAGGAATCGTCTGAAAACAATTTTCTACAAATTGCTTGTATTTCGTAAAAGCAGTCCCTTTTAAAATGGCATCACCTCCATATCGGTGGTCGTTAAATAAAGGGTGCCCTAAATACTTCATATGGGCACGAATCTGATGGGTTCTTCCCGTCTCTAAGGTACATGCCACTAAAGTCACATAACCGAAACGCTCCAAAACTTTATAGTGTGTTATGGCAGCTTTACCCTGATCTCCGTCCGGAAAAACTGTCATTTGTAAACGATTTTTAGGATGTCGCCCAATATGCCCTTCTATGGTTCCCTGATTTTCTTGTAGATCTCCCCAAACCAGTGCTAAATATTCGCGTTTTGAAGTTTTGTCAAAAAACTGCTGGGCCAAATGGGTCATGGCTGGATCCGTTTTGGCAACGACCAAAAGTCCACTGGTATCTTTATCGATCCTATGAACCAATCCCGGGCGTTCGTTTCGATTTTTAGGGAGTTGCTCAAAATGATGAATTAAGCCGTTGAGCAAAGTACCTTGATAATTCCCATGTCCCGGATGAACCACAAGACCAGCGGGCTTATTGACCACTACCAAACTTTCATCTTCGTAGACAATGTCTAAATCTATGGGTTCAGCTACGAGGAGATGCTCATATGGAGGGTGGAAAAACAATACTTGGATGGTATCTCCTCCTTTGACTTTGTAGTTCGATTTTACCGGCGTTCCATTGGCATGAATACAACCTGCCTTGGCTGCAGCTTGCAATTTGTTCCGACTCGCATTTTCGATGCGGTTCATCAAAAACTTGTCTACTCTAAGGGGCTCTTGCCCTGGGTCGGCCTTAAAAGAATAGTGTTCGTGTAAGCCAACAGATGGCTCTTGGGCATCTGACATATCAATAGGATTTTCCATTACCTAAAACTAAATCGATGGCTGTAGTCTTAGGGAGCTCCAGACCCGGTTCAATTGTTTTCCCTTGGTATCTGATTTCCAAGACCATATTTTTCCCAATATTGTTTCTGTAGGTAATTTTCCCTACTTCAAAACCAACAGCTTTTAGGGTAGATTCAGCATTTCTCTTGGTGATCTGGATCACATTAGGAACTTTTATCTTCCGATAGCCAGATGGATTAATGGTAAGGTATATTTTACGTTCCGTCTTCACCAAAACTCCGGGTTTAGGCGTTTGTTCCAAGACCGCTAAGGGCGGCATATTGGGATTGTATTTAGACGAATCTAAAATGGCGTATCGTAGGTTTTGAGAAGTCAATACCTCAGGAACCAGCATTAATGGGACTCCGGCTAAGTCTGGGACCGACATAAACTCATCGTGGTGCGTATATTTTCGAAGACCATACAATGTGGCTGCAATGATCAAAACGGTCATTATAGCTGCCCCTAGGAGTTGTTTAAGAAAAAACTTAGAAAATAGAAATCGAATAAATACCATAACCTATATGGGCTGCAAGATACGAATTCCGCTGTTTCAGATTGTTAGCTTTTAATGTACCTTTACGAAAAATATCCCATGCAAAAAAAGCGCGTAGCAGTAGTCTGCGGGAGCTTTGGATCCGAAGCAGCTATTTCAAGAAAAAGTGGTGAAATGGTCTTTCGGACGCTTTCTTCCGATCGTTGGGAATCCTATTTGATTGAATATAAGGACCAGCAATGGATTGCAGAAGATGCAAGCGGTAATACATACACTGTAAATAAAGGAGACTTTAGTATCAATACAGAAGACAGGTCTTTGTCCATTGATGTGGTTTTTAATGCAATGCACGGGTCTCCAGGGGAAGACGGTACCCTAGCTGGTTATTTTCAAATGCTGAATATCCCACAAACCTCCTGTGATCCCTACGCAGCCGCATTAACCTTTAACAAACGAGATTGCCTAAGTGTCCTCAGAGGACAAGGAATCCCTACTGCACGGCACTTTGAGCTGGATCAGGGCACTCCAATTGATCCCGAAAAAATTCTAGAAATCGTTGGCTTGCCATGTTTTGTCAAAGCCAATCGATCGGGAAGTAGTTTTGGCGTGTATAAAGTCCACAGAGCCGAAGATTTAATCTCTTCCATCGAAAAGGCTTTTCAAGAAGACTCTCAACTCATCATTGAAGAAGCACTTGAAGGAAGAGAAGTCTCCGTAGGAGTCATTTCATGGCAAGGAGATATTCGCGTATTACCCATAACCGAGATTGTATCCCAAAACGATTTTTTCGATTATGCCGCGAAATACGAAGGCTTATCAGAAGAAATTACTCCGGCTCAAATCCCTGATACTTGGCAGAAACAAATCGAAACTGTCAGCAGAAAAATTTATCAGAACTTAGGATTAAAAGGGTTCAGCAGAAGTGAATTTATCTTGAAAGACGGGATCCCTCATTTATTAGAAGTCAATACGGTTCCGGGGCTAACAGCCGAGAGTATCTTACCTCAGCAAGCTCAAGTGGCCGAAATTTCTTTGAGTGATCTTTTTGACAATGCCTTATTTGAAGCCCTAGGGATAGAAACCTTAACCACCGAGATTCCATAAACTATGAGACGAGCTGTTTTTCCGGGTTCTTTTGACCCCATCACTTTGGGACATGTAGACATTATTCAAAGATCACTTCCGCTTTTTGATGAGATTATTATTGCTGTGGGGGTCAATGCAGATAAAAAATATATGTTTCCTCTAGACAAACGCTTGGAGTTTATCAAAAACCTCTTCCCTGAGGAATCAAAAATAAAAGTAGAACAGTACTCTTCCCTAACCGTAGATTTTTGTCGTCAAAAAAAAGCTGATTTTATTGTCCGAGGCTTGAGGAATCCTGCTGATTTTGAATTCGAAAAAGCTATTGCGCAAGTCAATCGAGAATTATCATCGATAGAAACTGTGTTTTTTCTGACTGCTGCTCAGACCTCATTTATCAGTTCTTCAATGGTACGAGAAATCATCCATCACGGCGGGGATTATACCAAGCTCGTTCCTCCGAGTGTTATGCTAAGCTAAAGCTTCCTCAAATATCAGTGCAATATTCGCATAGGCATTCTCCAGCAATCGGGAGACCTCATCTTTGGGTACCCAAACCGCTCGCTTGATCCCTTCTTCGACCTGGGGGGCTAACAAACCATTATAGGTGGTTGTCATCTGGTACCAATGTGTTCTTTTGAGCTTGTATTTTCCATTGCGTCTAAACAGATGAAAGGTTTCCATCAAGGGTTTTTGCAGAATCAGATCGGCAACTCCGGTTTCTTCCTCTACTTCCCGGATGGCAGCTACTGGAATTGTTTCTTTCCCTTCTACTCTCCCCTTAGGCAAATCCCATTTATCATTTCGATAAATGAATAAGAGTTTCCCGTTTTTATGCTCCACCAATCCTCCGGCAGCAACCACTTCAGGAAAGTGTTTCAAAAAGTGTTTTTGAAGCTTTTTTGGCTTGGGGTGATAGAGATATAGGGCTTTCGTTTTTTTGGACTTCAGCGCCCCTAAGATTTTTTCTGCTGTGGTATACTTAATAAATAGAAATGGAGTATTATCTGAAAATTCCTGAATCTGAGTAGTCAGATAAATAGGCTTATGGTTATATATAACTTTATACATTTAGACCATGGTTTTAAAAACTAAAATAGCCGACCAAACGGC
>WTJH01000070.1 GCA_011524915.1 Flavobacteriales bacterium
CAGCACACGAAGAACTATCTGTTTACAATGTTCTGCCTTACCGCAATCTTTCTGTTAGAGACTACGGCCTACAAGGATCGGCATCTGTCGATGTGACTGCCGGCAGAACAATCACTGTCGAAGATCAAATTGGAAAGAATCGTGGTCTTAACCAAAGAGCATCACTCCACGCTGGACCGTTTGGTTCTGATGCTGCGTATGGCTCAGTGCCGGCCAATACATACGTCACGACACCGTCCTGGCATAAGACAAATAGAAACCGCCGACGCAGAATAGAGTTGTCTGGTGCAACATATATCACAGCGTCCGTATATGATAACCTCTTTGTTCAGCATGCAATCCCGCGTTCTACACAGCAATACTCTTGGGTGACCGCATCGTTGGCTGAGGGTCAGATTATCTACGGTAATGATAGACCATCTTGCTTTAGTGCAAGTGTTTTAAGCCAACTCATTGTTTCAGGCACTTATGAAGATGCGACATTTATAGGCTTAACAGCTGCATTGATAGATCCTATTACAGCATCTTCTCACACTGCAGGGTTCCCACTTACAGCAGATGCTATCACATCATATATTAACGCTGACTACTGGGAGTCACCAGCATTCGATGAGGTTGAAGATTATCTAAATGTTCTGAATACAAACCGCAATGGACCATGGGGATACCCAACTTGGAAGCAAATCCGCACTGGTGAAACAAAGGTTGCGAGGAAGCTAAGAGAAACAAATAAGATTGGTTATGCTGTTCCGCCAAAGAGGCTAGTAAACATCAATGGAGCAGTAATTCCTAAACGACCAAATTCTTTTGTTGATTTCTTTGAGGCTCCTTATTCAAATAATTCTTCTCCAATAACATTTATCTTTGAAGATAACACAGAAGAATCGGAGACCGAAAACAACATTGAGGTATCTGTCCCATTCAGAAACCAAATTGATTACTTCTCACACAATGAGTTGAACAACTTCTATGGATTAAAATCCAATGTCGATAGGCTTAAATCTTATCGCTCCATACTTGACTACACACTAAGCAGCAGCATGAGTGTGGCGATCCTATACACAGAAAACTTATATCCATCAGATATTAATATGTTTTCGAATACAGTTCGTAGAAGAACTAACTACTCGATCACAAATATTTGGGACGATGATAGAACAAAGCGCTCAACAGTATATGGTGGAAATCCTAACTCACAAGGAGCAGCAATTAACAGTGCCTCCACTTGGCCGCTCGATGGGCATTTAAACTTTGCCACCACTTCATCAGTTAGAATCAATGATGGTGCTGGCGAACTAATGAATTTCTACACTTCTTACTCAGGTAGTGTTGCTGGAGCATCAAAAATCAACGTCGGTGCGACTTACGCTCTTCGTGTCTTTGCTGGCACAACTGGATCAGATACAGTTTATGCTGGCGATGCTCTATGGGAAGCAGGCACGCAATCAGGTAAGAAGCCATACGAAAACTACTCTACATATGCTGAAAAGATTGCTTTAGTAGGTAAAGATCATTCTATCGTTCCGGAGTTTAGAATAAGCGAACTTATAGAAACATATGTAGAAGATAATGAAGGCGATTTCTTAGCTAATATTGACAATGTCTTTAATCTAACTGGTGCAGCAATCAGCGATAGCTCTCAGGCAGATTTTTACAAAACTTACTCAAACTCTGATTTCTTAAAATACTTCTCCGTTGTGGACGATGATCTTAATAATCAGCGTTCGGGAGATCTTAAGATCCAAAGAGATAAAGTATCGCTTCGTTGTAGCGGACTTCTCAAATTCTTGCCATACAAAGGATTCTATCCTGCTGAACGCACGCTAGAGTTAGCAACGCTTCTCTCGCAATCTTACTTCACAAATAAGCTAGATGTAGAGGCGTCTGACCAGAGACTGGCTTCTAGGATTATAAGCCAACCGCTTTACGCCCCAGGTATTATGTATAACACAATCAAATCTGGAATCGCTGTTGGTAACTGGGTTTTGACGACCACTTCTTCAACCCCCTCCGCGAAGAGTCCTGTATATGAAACTGGAAGTGCGACTGTGTTACCGGAAGGCAACATAGTGTTTAAGAAACTTATAAACTTAGGCACTACAACAGACGCTGGTGCGAAGGGCTATAGGGCACAAAAACTTCCTTTCGAAGCAATATATAAACCATCCACCTACTTTAATACGAATTACATTACTGGCGGTCTAATATATGATAAGTTCTACCTGCTTCCAGCAACAGGAGCGCACCCAAGCATCGCCAATAACCACGGTCCTTTGACTCCGGATTTAAGGGGCACAAGACTTTACGAGTTTGCCATTGATAATTTCTTGTGTGAAACAGTTGAATTCTTTAACGATAGACTAACCTCAATAAAATCCAGAAGAGAAGACGAATTTGCTTCCGTCGTAAGCGGTAATGTATACAAAATGAGAATGAAGTTTTATCGCCCTCTCACCACCGGGTCTGCTACTGCTGATCCAGAAGTCGATAGAGCTAAGTTTGATATGTACACGAGAGTATCGGCATTCGGCTGGCCTTTGGCTGGAGGTCCCACTTCTAACCCCCGCAGCTCGTCGGGTAGTTTTTCTCACCTAACAAGTCCTGCATATGCCGGAAAGGGCGAGGTTACATTTACTTATACAGCATCTGCAAACGGCCAGCCTTCATTAGATGAAAT
>WTJH01000121.1 GCA_011524915.1 Flavobacteriales bacterium
CCCATTGACTGTATAACTTCCACCTGCGGGACTTCCAGAGGGTAAGGTATAGGGGTTTTCACACTTCTGAAAAGTACTTTGACCAAGTGAAAAACTCGCTTGAGATGCGGAGTAAACCGTAACTTGAGTGGTGTTTTCACAATCAAATGTGAGTGTGGAACCTGGAATGTTGTATGTTTCTTGGAGCCTTATAGTTATTGACGTGTTATTCGCTAACCCCTGTGGATTTAAGGCTACAGTGGTTCCACTTGTTCCTAAGACACCAGTGCTTGCAGAAAGAGTTTGGGTAGAACTTAAAGTATTAGTAATCTGCTGAAAGCCACCATTCTCACATAAGCTGCTTGGAATATTTAAGGCAGCAATATCTGGTGTTGGACCGAAAACAAGAATAACGGTTGAAGAATCGGTACCGTCTGAAAGAGTGATAGTGTAAGCGTCGACTCCAGAGATTGTAGGTGTGAAAGTCTGCGTGGATCCTGTTCCAGTCGTAGGACTCAATGACCCTGTACCAGGACTTACCGAAAGCTTTTGAGTACTCCAGGTTAATGCGGTTGCAGTGCTATTGGTGGTGAGTGTAATACTCGAGCTCCCACATGAGGTAATTGTTGTACCGGTAACATCAACGGTGCCTTGCAAAATTTGTGGTTGTGCATAGCTGACAACTGGTATAATAAACAATACAATCAGCGCCAAAATACTGGATTGGTACTTGGTTAATCGCCGTAAATATGTACCCTTTAGATTTTTCAGAATAGGTTGGTTTGGTTAAACTAAAAATCTCACTTAAAGATACCATGATTAAGTATCATTAATGCGGTAGGTATGAATTGATAATAAATGTTTTGAACTCGTTGTTAACATTTCTATCTTTTCAAAAATAATCAAATCAAACAAAAATGAAGAAATTCATCCTTGCATTAGTTTTAATGCCTAACGCGGTACTGTTCAGTCAGGAAAAGCAGATTGTGGATTTAAATCTTGTTGATTCGGGCTACGTGGAAGTGCTCAACGTTTTACCAGATTCGTTTCCTTCTGTAGAGTTAATCATTAGGGTTAGTGATTCTGAGAATAATCCGGTTTGGGATTTAGATTTAAACGGATTTGAATTGAGCGAGGATGGCATATTAATGCCGATTAAATCAGTACAGCAGATTTCTCAAGATAAGCCAATTAATATTTCAATGATTCTTGATGAGTCTGGGTCGATGAGTATCGACGAGGACCAGCTTTTTGATCGCCAAGGCAATGCGCTTTACAGGTTTAATATTTTTGGAGATGTTGTTTATCCCAAAGGTTATTTAGCACCAATTACTTCCCTCAAAAATGCTGCGAAAAATTTCGTTACTGGCTTTGATTTTGACAAGGACAGTATTTCACTGATTACATTCTCTTCTCAAGTTAATAAAGTTATTCCTCCAGGTGCTTCTCAGAAGGAACTAAAGAGAGGAATAAAGTTACTTGAGGCTGATGGAGCCACAGCTTTTTACGATGCACTAAACGAGGGTTTAGATCAACTGAAAAATTCTTCCGGATTCAAAGTAATTGTTGCCATCACAGACGGAAAAGACAATCAATCCAGTCATGATTTCGAAGAAGTTCTATTAAAAGCCCAACTTCAAGAAATTCCTCTGCATATTATTGGGGTAGGAAATGTCAATCAAGATTCGTTATCCGCTTTGGCGATTGGAACAGAAGGAACATACTATTATTCAAAGAACGCCCAAGGTTTAGAGGAGGTTTATGATCGAGTTAAATCCAACATTCAAAGCATATACGGATTGGTGTATACCTCTGAAAACTTTAACCCGACAGATACCAGCAGAAGTCTACTTGTTCAATATTCAACGGATAGTTCTTTTGCTACGGTAAATACAGATTTAGAACTACCGGAAGAAGTTGTGGGGTATCTTGAGAACAGGAGAAACAGAAGAATGATTTATACTTCAGTGGGTGCAGGTGTAGCCATTGGAATTGCTGGTTTTCTAATCCTTTATCGACGCCGTGACAAGAAGAATATCGCTTAAAGAGGTCTTAATCGCTATTACTCTATTTCTCATTAGTGCTTTTACACTAATCGATAAAGCTGAAAATCAAGGCCTTTCGCGAGAGGAAGTAAAGCTTTATCGTGAGGTTATGAAGTATCGCGGAAATAAAGGATTAGATAGTATTCCGCTAAGTCCTTCGTTAAATCTAGTTGCAAAAATTCATGTACAAGATTTGCTTGAGCATTCGCCCAAGGCTAGGTGCAATCTGCACTCATGGTCTAAAGACGGGGAGTGGACTTCATGTTGTTATGATGGAAGTCAAAAGACTCTTCCCTGCATGTGGAATAAGCCTCGAGAATTGACTTCCTATATAGGAGATGGTTATGAAATAGCCTATTGGAGTTCTGAAGGCGCTACAGCTGCTGCTGCCCTAAATGGATGGAAGAAAAGCAGGGGCCATAATGCTGTGCTCATCAATCAAGATATTTGGAAAAATGTACAGTGGAAAGCAATTGGAATTGCCATTCGAGGAGAGTATGCCGTTGTTTGGTTTGGGAAAGAACTAGATCGTTAGGTTGTTGCCCAATCCAGGACCTTTTCTATTAGTTCGTTCACCGGGCCTGAGGGGTCGGGGTGGAATTCGTTGGTCGTTCTGTTGGCTAGCAGGGCGCTGAAGCTGTG
>WTJH01000119.1 GCA_011524915.1 Flavobacteriales bacterium
GTATTTTAGCCTCTGGCCATTCCAAGCGGATGGCATGAGCAATAGCTAAAGCTGGGTACATATGCCCCCCTGTGCCTCCACCGGAAATTATAAATCTATAGGGTTTCACTGAATTCAATTATGGGATTTTTAGGCATCGCGTCCGATTTTTGTTCTTTACGTGCCGTTACACTCAACAGTATTCCAAAGGCCAAACAAGTCATCCATACCGATGTCCCTCCACTACTCACCAAGGGCAAAGTTTGCCCGGTTACAGGCAACACCTGAAGAGCAACCCCCATATTGATGAAGGCCTGAAAAACAATAGGAACACCCATGCCAACAATCAATAGCTTTCCAAAAAGCTCTTCTGTTTTATGCGCATTGACAAGGATCCTAAACAAGACCATCAGATACAAGCCTATTAAAGCAATTCCTCCAAGAATACCGTATTCTTCTACGATTATGGCATAGATAAAATCCGAGGAACTCTGGGGTAAGAAATTTTTCATCACGCTTTTTCCAGCGCCTTTTCCAAAAAGCCCACCCGTAGCTATGGCTGTTTTAGAAAGTTCAATTTGGTAGTTTTCGGCTCCGTTGTCTTGAGCTCTAAAGTTTTCAATTCTGCTCCGCCAGGTATCTACCCGATTGGGCATGGCTTCGGGAAAAGCAAGAGCTACTAAGACAAAAAAAGTCAAGCCTGCTGCTCCTAAACCAAAAATATAAATGAGATATCGGATGGGATACCCCCCGACAAAAGTGAGCATCAGCACCATCAGAAAAAGCATGGCAGCCGTTGAAAAATTCGCTGGAAGGATCAAGAAAACAATCAATAACACAGGCATCCATAGGGCCAAGAATGAACTCTGAAAACTCACCTGACTGTGCTCGTGTTTTTGAAGGTAAAATGCTACATATACCAACAGATGAACAAAAGCCAAGGTAGAGGTCTGAAAACTCACTCCAATAAATGGAATTTTGATCCATCTACTCGCATTGGCCCCATCGATGGTTGTTCCCTGAAGGGCTGTATACAACAATAAAAAAACTATAATCGGGAAGGCAATTATGGCCACCCCCTTAAAATAGGTATACGGGATTCTATGAATCAAATAAGTGATGCTAAAACCAAACATTACAATCACAAAATGCTTCATCAGATACCCCACCGGAGACCCTACTCCTACCACATAACTCAAATTTGTACTGGCACTATATACAGGAAGAAAAGAAAAGAAAGCCAATAGAATCATCAGCACCCAAAGCACTCGATCTCCCCAAAATATTTCCTGTAGGCGCATAACTTTGAATTAAAGGTTTCGAACGGCCGCTTTAAATTGGTCGCCTCGATCTTCATAATTATCAAAAAGATCAAAACTGGCACACGCAGGAGAAAGCAAAACAGCTTCTTTTCGTTCTGCAATTTTATGCGCAATCTTTACTGCTTCTTGCATGGATTGCGTTTCTACAAGAATCGGCACAACCCCCTCGAAGGTCTCGACTAGTTTAGCATTATCGACGCCCAAGCAAATGATTGCTTTTACCTTGGTATTTACCAAAGGCAACAAACTTTCGTAATCGTTTCCTTTGTCTACCCCCCCAGCGATCCATACCGTTGGACATTCCATACTGTCCAAGGCAAAATAGGTAGCATTTACATTGGTCGCTTTAGAGTCGTTGATGTAGGACACTTTTCGGATGTTTAAGACTTGCTCTAGGCGATGCGAAGCCCCTTTAAAATGCAATAAACTTTCGCGAATAGTTTCTTTACGAATATCCACTAGGCTAGCTGCTGTAGCGGCAGCCATAGCATTGAGTAAATTGTGTCTCCCTTGAAACGGGAATTGAGAAGTTGCAATCATGTTTGGTTTATTTAAAGTTTGAATAGATATCTGATCTTGTTGTATTTGTGTGGTCGCTCTTTGGGGGAAATCGATCCCAAAAGCATGCTTCTGAACGGGAGCATCAAGGGCTATAACAGATTCGTGTAGCACGGAATCGTCAGAACCATAAATAAGATGCTGCTGAGCCGTTTGATTTTCAAAAATTCGAAGCTTTGCCTTGAGATAGTTTTCAAATGAATTCCCGTAGCGATCTAAATGATCTGGAGTGATATTGGTAATTATACTGACATGAGGGGCAAAGGTTTTGATACCATCCAATTGAAAACTACTTACCTCCACCACAAAGTATTCGTGATCTTGTTCAGCGACTATACGAGCAAAGCTGGTTCCGATATTTCCCGCCAACCCAACATCCAAACCGGCATCTTTGAGGATTTGATAGGTCATCAGGGTCGTAGTAGTTTTACCATTACTCCCCGTAATGGCAATGATTTTTGCAGTGGTATAGAGCGAAGCAAATTCGATTTCAGAGATGATAGGACTCCCTTGAGCAGCAAGTGCTTGGACCACAGCTGCCTCCTCTGGAATTCCTGGACTTTTCACGACCCAACGG
Organism: Flavobacteriales bacterium; assembly: GCA_011524915.1. GTDB lineage: Bacteria > Bacteroidota > Bacteroidia > Flavobacteriales > Flavobacteriaceae > WTJH01. The sequence continues at coordinate 2,437 of WTJH01000119.1, forward strand.
GCTCCTGCCATTCGATTGAGGTCGTGATTAGACATCTCAAAGGCAATGCCATGGGCCTGAAAAAGCTGCTGCGTTTTTTCGGAAATGCTATTTCGATCCGAAACAAACACCTCATACCCCTGTTGCACGCCCAATAAGGCAGCTCCAATCCCCGATTCTCCGGCACCTAAAACGACAAGTAAGGCGTTCTTTTTCATCTGAGTTTTAGAGTTACAATGGAAATAACAGCCAAGAGAATCCCGACGATCCAAAATCGAGTTACGATCTTACTCTCGTGATATCCTTTTTTCTGATAGTGATGGTGCAAAGGAGACATCAACAAGATTCGCTCCCCTTTTCCGGTTTTGCGTTTGGTATACTTGAAATAACTGACCTGAACGATTACGGATAAGTTTTCGGCCAGAAAAACACCGCAGAGAATGGGAATCAAAAGTTCTTTACGGACACAAATAGCGATGACAGAAATGAGAGCACCAATGGTTAAACTTCCTGTATCGCCCATAAATACGGTAGCGGGATAGGTATTGTACCACAAGAATCCAACCAAGCCCCCGATAAATGCCGCTATAAATACGGTGATTTCACCTACACCCGGCAGATACATAATATTGAGATAGTTCGAAAAAATAGCATTCCCCGAAACCCAAGCAAAAATCGCTAGCGCTAAAACCGCAATGGTGGAAGTACCGGCTGCCAAACCGTCGATCCCGTCGGTTAAATTGGCTCCGTTGGAAACAGCCGTGATGATAAAAATTACAATGGGAATAAAAATGACCCAACTCCATTGATGCATCTCGGGGCCCAACCAATCAATAAAAAAAGCATAGTCAAATTCATTGTTTTTTAAAAGGGGGATGGTCGTTAGAGTTGACTTAAACTCGGTAGGCGAAAGCCCGCCCTCTTGATATTCTCGGATGGTCACATCGGGATGAAAATACAGGGTCACCCCTACAATAAGCCCCAATACAATCTGTCCTAAAACCTTAAATCTCCCTTGAAGACCTTCCTTATTTTTCTTAAAAATCTTAATGTAATCGTCTGCCCAACCAATAAGCCCCATCCAAATGGTGGTAAAAACAAGTAGCTGTATATAGATGTTGTCTACTCGAGCCAAAAGCAATGCAGGGATAAGGGTCGCTGCAATGATGATGATTCCTCCCATGGTGGGAGTCCCCTCTTTTTCTTTTTGCCCAGCTAATCCTAGGTCTCTAACACTCTCTCCAATTTGTTGGCGTTTGAGAAATTGAATGATTTTCTTTCCGAAAATCATGGAGAATAGAAGCGACAATATAAATGCCATAGAAGCTCTAAAGGATAGATACTGGAATACCGAAGCCCCTATGAGCTGGTATGTGTTTTCGAGATATTCAAAGAGATAATAGAGCATAAATTCAGATTTCGGTAAAATATTTTTGAGCTAAGGCACTGTCATCAAAGGGCAGTCGCTCCCCATTTATTTCCTGATACTTTTCGTGCCCTTTCCCGGCAATCAAAACAACATCCCCTTCGGCCGCCATTCGCGAAACCGCTTGGATGGCCTCCTCACGAGATGTAATGCTTAGGGTTTTCTTGTAGTCCTCAGGAGCTACTCCCGCCATCATTTCCTTTAAAATATTTTCGGGAGATTCGTTCCGAGGGTTGTCTGAAGTAAAAATGACTCGATTGGACTCTTGAGCCGCTATTTTGCCCATTTCAGGTCTTTTTTCCGCATCTCTGTCTCCCCCACAACCTATAAGGGTATACAATGTTTCGTTTTGAGTGCGGATGGCGTTAATGGTTTGCAATACGTTTTTTAAAGCATCTGGAGTATGAGCAAAATCAACAATAACAACTCGGTTTTGTAATCGTAAAACTTCGAATCGCCCCTCCACATTTTTCAACAAACTCATTTGTGGAAACAATACCTCTTCAGGAACACCCAGTTCTTGAGCTACCGCACCGACAGCCAATAAATTGGAAGCGTTGTAGGTCCCTACCAATTGTGTCCAGACTTCGGTTTGCTGAAACGACAACAACATTCCCTCAAACTGATTTTCTAAGATCTTGACACGATAATCGGCCTGAGTTTTTAAAGCGTATTTTATATGTTTTGCAGAACAATTTTGGAGCATGTAAGCCGCGTTTTTATCGTCTGCATTTACCAAGGCAAAGGCCTCTTCGGGGAGCTGATCAAAAAATTCCTTTTTGACATCTCTGTATTGAGCAAAGGTTTTGTGAAAGTCTAAATGGTCGTGCGAAAGATTGGTAAATACCCCGCCAGCAAAGGTTAAACCTTCAATTCTTTTTTGTGCTATCCCATGAGAAGACACCTCCATAAAACAATGGGTAACTCCAGCATCGACCATAGCCTTTAGAGACTCTTGTAGCTGCAATGGGTCTGGAGTCGTATGACTCGAATCCTGAGCAACAGTACCTATCATGGTACGAATGGTTGAAATCAATCCAGTGGTAAATCCGAGCCGTGTAAAGATGTCATACAGTAAGGTTGTTACGGTGGTTTTTCCGTTGGTTCCGGTTACCCCAACCAACCGAAGCTTTGCGCTTGGAGCATCATAAAAGTTGGCAGCCATCTGACCCAAGGCCAATCGACTGTCCCCAACACGTACATAAGTAACATCTGCTTGCAACAGCTCTGGCAACACCTCACATACCACGGTAGTGGCACCTGTCTTGATCGCCTGATCGATAAACCGATGTCCATCAAAATTTTCTCCAGCTTGGGCAACAAACATCCCTTGGGGAACCACCTTACGTGAATCGAAGGCAATAGCAACAACAGGACGATCCAACTCTCCTTGAACCGCATCAATAGAAACTCTAAAAAGTATGTCTTTTAGTGCTTTCATCCGAGTTTTAAGGCTATAGTTTTTACTTGATTGATGGGAGTGCCTGCCTGTATAGACTGCCAAAGCACCTTTCCTTTTCCTTGGACATTCACTTGCAACCCTAAGCCCTCGAGTAGAGCGATAGCATCCATAAAATGCATCCCTTTTAGGTTGGGAACTTCATCTGTAGAAGAATCTAGAACTGCAGGTGTATCAACAACCTTAGGAGCAGCCAACACCTCTATAGGTTTTGGAAAATCCCGATTGACCGAAACGGCAATTTCTTTAAAAACGGGTGCAGCGACCGTTGCCCCGTAGTACCCCTTTTGCTTGTTGGGACGGTGGATGACAACGATGCAAGAATAAATGGGTTGTTCGGCCGGAAAATAACCGACAAAACTGGAGATATACTGCACATCATCTGTATTATAGTCCACCTGACAAGTACCGGTCTTCCCCGCCATACTTATACGATCGTCTTTTATGCTGCGGGCGGTGCCCCAGGATTTGTTGACGACATTAAACATCATTTGCTGAACAGCGGACAATGTTTTTTTAGAACAAATAGAGGGTTTAAGCACCTCGGGCTGGAGATCAAAGGATTTGTTCTCCCCCCACCCCTCTAAACGATTGACAAACCTGGGTTTTACCATCACCCCATTGTTTGCTACTGCATTGTAAAAAGTTAAGGTCTGTAAAGGCGTTAGCGCCAATCCATATCCATAGGCCATCCATGGCAGGTCTAATCCATCCCAATCAGAATCCGTTGGATACGGAATTTTAGGCCTAGCCTCCCCTTGAATGGAAACCCCCAAAGGCTCCTTCAAGCCCATATCATACAAACGGTCAATAAACTTTCGCGGATTGGATCGATAATGTTCATCTATAATTTTAACGATACCTACATTGGAGGACACTTCAAAAACTTTAGAGGCCGAGATTTTACCATAGCCCCCTTTTCGAGAATCACGGACTTTAAATTTTCCGTAAAATGTCAGAACTCCGTTTTGAGTATCTATCATTTCGTTGGGCTGGATAACCCCATCTTCTAAAGCCGCAATCATCCCCATAAGCTTGAAGGTGGAACCGGGCTCGTGAGCCTCGCCTACAGCATAATTAAGGCGCTCATAGTATTTCCCTTCTGGAGTGCGCCCTAAATTGGAAATCGCTTTTATTTCGCCCGTAGCTACTTCCATTACAACGGCAGTTCCGTGCTCTGCTTCAAACTTTTCCAGTTGAGCTAAAAGCGCATCATGAACCTTGTTCTGAAGCGGAACATTAATGGTGGTATACAAATCGTAACCTGCTGAAGGCTCCACTTCATTCGTGTCATTAAGTGGCTTCCACTGCCCATTTGCAATCCGCTGTTTTAAACGAACCCCCGGAGCTCCCCTCAAATAATTCCCATAAGCCCCTTCCAGACCTACTCTTAAAAAATATCCTTTGGGATCTAATTTTTCATACCCAATGGTACGCTCGGCAATTTTCCCGAGCGGATGCTCTCGAATCATTTCTCGCTCGACAATCAAACCTCCTTTGTAACTGCCTAAGCTGAAAATGGGAAACTTTTTGATCTCCTGATATTGACTGTGCGTAAGGTTTTTAGCCAAAAGCATATATCTACTTTTTTGCTTCCATGCTCGGTCGAGTTTTCGAAGGAAATAGTCTGAGTCTTTTCCGAAAAAGCTCGCCAACGATCGAGCCAAACGCTCGCGATTTTCCTGATATACTTCCGATTTAACCGTGGCAGCATCCCACCGCAATTCATATTCGGCTACCGAGGTTGCCAACAAGGTTCCATCATCTGCATAAATATTTCCTCTCCCGGGTTGAATCACAGACTTTTTTAACGTCCGACTTTCAGCCAAAGCCTCATAGTGCTCCGCTTGATAGAACTGCAGATAAAATAATTTTCCAAAAAGGACGAGCGCGAAGAGAAGCATCCCAAAAGACACTAGATAAAATCGATTGGTGATCTTTTTACTCATCTGCTGTAACATAGCTTAACATAAACGGAGTGCTCTTTTGCACTTTAAAACCACGCCCCTCCAACACCTGTTGAATTCGACTTTCCTTCCGTAAGGCCACTAATTTGGATTTGCGCTCGACATACTGGCTTTTGAGTACTTGCAATTCTTTATTCAACTCAGAAATCCTAAAAATCTTTCGATCGGTCTGATGCCCACTATTAATCATTACCAAAGCCAGAAAGGCAGAATAAAAAAGCATCCGCCAATTTTTAAGGGCGTTTTCTTTGAGCAGAAACTCAATGTTTAAAAAGGCAAGTATATTATTCATAAACGTTCTGCAATTCTGAGTTTAGCACTACGCGCCCTTGAATTTTCCTTGATTTCTTCTGCAGTTGCCACCTGTAGTTTCCCTACTTTTTTAAATGACACCAGTGGATTCCCGAAAAAGTCCTTTTCTACCTCCCCCTCAAAACGACCAGCACGAATAAAATTCTTAACCAGACGATCTTCCAGGGAGTGATAGGACAACACCACCAAACGCCCTTGAACCACCAAGACGTCGGCAGCCTGCTCCAAAAACTGACGAATAACATCCAACTCTTGGTTGACCTCAATACGCAGCGCTTGAAAAACTTGCGCAAATAACTTATTCGAATAACGCTCCGGAACCAAAGGCTCTAGGAGTTCTTTTAACTCTTGAGTCGTTTTCAACTCCACAGTATCGCGGCCCGCCACTAGGGCTTGTGCCAGACGATCTGCGTTCTTCAATTCTCCATAAAGCCTTAAAATCCTCTTGAGATCATGAAGTCCATACGTGTTTACCACATCCGCAGCACTCTTTCCCTGCGCCGGATTCATTCGCATATCTAAAGGACCATCAAAGCGAGTAGAAAATCCTCGAGAAGCCGTATCGAACTGATGAGAAGACACTCCAAAATCAGCTAAAATCCCATCTACTTGACGTACGCCATGGAATTTTAAAAACCGCTTCATATCCGAGAAATTGGCCGGGATCAATAAAAATCGCGGGTCATCAAAGGCATTGGACCGCGCATCAGGGTCCTGATCAAAGGCTACCAATCGGCCCTTTTCTCCTAAACAATCCAGAATAGCTCGACTATGGCCTCCACCCCCAAAAGTTACATCCACATAAACGCCATCGGGCTGGATATTCAACCCCTGAATACATTGATCTAACATGACGGGCTGGTGATAGTTACTCATCTGAATCTCCCATTACTTCTTCCGCTAAAGCACCGAAATCTACCGCCGCCTCATCTATAGCAGCTTCATAACGGTCCTTATCCCATATCTCAAGAATATTTACAGCAGAAGACAAGACTACATCTTTGGTAATCCCGGCATGGACAAGCAAGTCTTTAGGAATCAGAACGCGGCCTGAAGCATCAACTTCAACCACCTTGACCCCTGCGGTAAACCTTCGAATAAAGTCGTTGTTCTTTTTATTAAAGCGATTTAGGCCATTCACCTTTTCCATAAGCGCCTCCCATTCTTTCATAGGATACAATTCCAAACAGGATTGAAAAACAGCTCGCTTAATGACAAAACCACCACTGAGCTTATCTGCCAACTGTCGTTGCAATGCGCGCGGAACCATAACACGTCCTTTGGTGTCCGATTTACATTCATAAGTCCCTATAAAGTGCTGCACTACAGTTGGTTGCTTTTAGTGATATTCAAAGATAAAATTAAATTCCCACTTTTTACCACTAATTACCACTTTGTTAATAAGTTTTCCCACCTGTCATAAATCAGGAGATTTGAGGGATATAGCTGAAAAAAAAAACGAGGAATGATGGAATTGTATATATTTGCCGATACTGCTAAATTGAGGTGGAAGTAGCTACATGAATCAATACCTAATAAAAGAAGATCGATTTGAATATGTTGAGCAAGGTGCTGGACAGCCGCTGATCGTATTACACGGTTTAATGGGAGGTCTCAGCAATTTTGAGGGCTTATTCGAAAAATTACCCAAATCAGGATATCGAGTTATCATCCCTCAGCTACCCATTTATGAGATGCCAATTCTTAAAACCACGGTTAAAGAATTTGCTAAGTTTTTGCATGAGTTTATCCTTTTTAAGGAGCTAAAAGATGTCATCCTATGTGGAAATTCCCTGGGAGGGCATATCGGCTTACTCTACACCAAAAACTATCCTGAATTTGTAAAAGGACTTATCATCACTGGAAGCTCGGGACTCTATGAAAACTCTATGGGAGATGGGTATCCCAAACGTGGAAACTATGATTTCATAAAGGAGAAAGCCGAAGAGGTTTTCTACGACCCTAATGTAGCCACCAAAGAAATCGTCGATGAGGTTTTTGAAACGGTTAACAACAGAGACAAGCTGGTTCGAACACTGGCTATAGCCAAAAGTGCCATACGACATAATATGTCTTCCGATTTACCTCATATGAAGCAGCCTACCTGTATTGTTTGGGGTAAAGATGATATCGTTACACCACCGAATGTAGCCGACGAATTCAATAAACTCCTCCCCAACTCTGAATTGTTTTGGATCGATAAATGTGGCCACGCACCCATGATGGAACATCCAGATCGCTTCAATGAGATCCTACTGGAGTGGTTAGAAAAAAATAATCTCTAAATCATGCCTATTCGCTCAGCAACTTTTGTGATGAGCAATTCCGATGTAAGTAAGTGCCCTAAGGGAACCCTTCCTGAATATGCTTTTATTGGACGATCTAACGTAGGAAAGTCTTCTTTAATCAACGCTTTGTGCAACCAAAAGCATTTGGCAAAAACCTCGGCCAGACCCGGAAAAACGCAGCTAATCAATCATTTTTTAATCAATGATAATTGGCATTTGGTAGACCTTCCTGGTTATGGCTATGCGCGGGTATCCAAATCACAGAAAAAGGTTTTTCAAAAGTTTATTACGCAATATTTCAAACAGCGAAAACAACTCATCTGTGCATTTATATTGATTGACATACGTCATGAGCCCCAACCCATCGATCGAGAGTTTATGAAATGGATGGGAACTGCCGAAATACCCTTTCAGATTGTCTTTACGAAGGCCGACAAAATTTCTCCTAAAACCATACAGTCCAAAATCGAGGACTATTTTAAGGTCTTGGCAGAAGATTGGGCCTTTTTCCCCGAATACTATGTCACTTCAGCAGAAAAAAGAACTGGCTTGGAACCTTTGGTTTCTTATATCGAACAACTCAACAAGACTCTTCGTTAAACTTAGGGTTTAAGGAGATTGAGCTTTTCGGCAAAATAATCACAGAAATCGCGCATGGTGGCTTGCATTTTTTCGTCCTGTGTCGCCCGATAATAGGTATCACTCATGGTTACTAGAGTTTGATGAAAAAATTGCTGCATTTGATCCACAGGCATGTCTTTTACCCATAAATCCATTCGCATAGCTTCTTTCTGATCGGCATCCCAAAAAGCAAGCATCATGGCTTTGGCCGCCTGATTTTCGACACCTCCATCTGGAGCAGACCATTGAATTTTTTCTGGAATATTGTTTTCATCTAATGCAATCTGAATATCAATTGAGGTTTGCTTACTCATATCTATTTACTGGGTTTATATTGTGATTTTTGGAAAAGGACTTGGTTCGGCATCCGCACCAAAGATTTTAAAGAGGTTTCTGGATATTTATCCATAAAAGCTTGAACCATTTGCCAGCCCAACCAAACGCCTATTTTGCCTGGGGATTCGCCATCTAATTCTAGGTAAAACTTAGAAAAAGGAGCGGGCTCAATGAATCGATTGATATAGCTGGGATGGGTTTCATAGAGCAATTCTTTTTCAATAAAGTACTGCCAAATATAGCGCTCATTTTCCTGGGCCCACTGCGCTTGCTCTGAGGTGTACCCCATCAAGACATGGGGTGGATCGTGCGGCCACAACTGAGATTTTATATACTGAATTTTACCCTCATAGATCATGACCTCTAAAAGTTCACGACGCTGATTCTCCCCTATGCGCTTTCTTAAAAACTTATCCAGCACATGCCCAACAAGGTAATCGACATCCATTTCTTGACGAATGTATTGGGGGATTCCTTCATACAACGGATGTTCGTTCCCTAAGTAGGTGTCGATTGAAATCAGGAGTAAACTATCTGCATATACGGTCTTACTTTGATAGTCTACATTATTAACCAAGGTAATGGCATGGGGAGCTGGTTCTTCTGGAAAAGTATACTTGATGTGCTGGAAGAGATGCTTGAGTTCTTCCTGCAAAAAATCCAGAGAGGGGAACTTCTCTTCCACAGCATCAACCAAAAGGATTTGCAGACTGTCTTTTTGCCTTTTCACCCAGATGCTGTCGGAAAACTTGGGCGGAAAAAGGTAGGGATATTGTTGTTGAAGGGTCGGAATTTGTTCGGCTTGGGATCGGTGAAAGGCCAATTCGAAACGGCTCCACTGCATCGGGAATTCCAATTGACGAATTTCTGTTTCAACGGTCGAAATATTTTGACAGCTGTAAAAAAGAGCCCAACAAAAGAAGAAAACATAAAAAGACCGTGAGTAAAAGACGGGTTTTTTGGAATTCATTGGTGATTGGATGAGTTTTAATTTAATTTTGGTAAAGGTACATTTAATAAAAAAAGCATGAAATCTCCAGAAAAAGTAATTGAACACATTGTCGGGTGGATGAAAAACTATGCCCTAAGCAACCATCAAAAAGGCTTCGTTGTAGGAGTTTCTGGAGGAATTGATTCTGCCCTAACCAGTACCCTCTGCGCCCATACGGGTTTGCCAGTGGTGGCCCTAGAAATGCCCATCCACCAAGGAAGCGATCAGGTCAGTAGAGCTCAAGAACATCTGCATTGGCTGGAGCAAAACTTCCCACAAGTACAAACGCAAACCGTGAGCCTGACAGAAGTTTTTGAATCTCTACGCAAGACACTTCCCGAGCCTCAGGACGCTAAAAAAGCAGAACTCAGCCTGGCCAACACTAGAGCTCGAATACGTATGAGCACCTTGTATTATTTTGCCGCTTTAAACAATTACCTGGTCGCGGGAACCGGAAATAAAATTGAAGACTTTGGAGTGGGCTTCTACACCAAATACGGAGATGGCGGAGTAGATTTAAGCCCCATCGCAGATCTGATGAAGTCAGAGGTTTATGCCTTGGCTGATTATTTGGGAGTTGTCAAATCCATTCAGCAAGCCCCACCAACCGATGGTCTATGGGCCGACAACCGAACGGACGAACAACAGATGGGAGCTACCTATGACGAACTGGAATGGGCTATGAAGTACGAAGAAAGTCAATCTTCCGATCCGCTCAATGACAGAGAAAAAATCGTTTTGGATCGCTATAAATCGCTCAATTCACAAAACCAACACAAAATGCAACCCATTCCGGTATGTAAGATTCCTGAAAACTTCCTACATTAGTAGGGAATGATCAAGGTTTTTCATGTCGATCCACATCCCATCGTCCGAAAAGGACTGAAGTCTTTTTTTAAAAACTCGGATGACTTCCAACTGCTGGGCGGCGTAGGGAAATTTCGAGAAGCCATGGATTGGCTCCAAGAAAACACATGTGAAATCTTAATTACAGAAATGACTTTAGAAGTGGGACCGCTTCAAGTTATTCAAGAAATTTTGGCGCTTCAACCGGATATCAAAATTGTCGTTTTCAGTGCCCAACCGCAAAACATGTATGCCGTGTCCTTGCTTAAAGCCGGTGCCATTGCCTTCCTCAATAAAAATATTGAACGAAATATTTTCTTGGATGCACTACAGCAGGTCCACAAACTCGGATTTCCTCTCACCGGAGCTCATGCACATTTGAATTACAATATCAATTTAGAACAACCCAGAAATCTTTACGAAAAACTATCCGCTCGAGAAGTGGAAGTATTGCGGATGCTAATCGACGGCAAACGCAACAAAGCCATTGCAGAAAAATTAGGGATCAATCAAAAAACTGCTTCCACCTACAAAAAAAGAATTTTCGAAAAGTTTAGAGTCGATAACCTTACAGACCTCTACCAACTCAACCGCAGTTTTCACTTTGTCTAAATTACTCGAGCGAGTCTATGGGCCAATAACCGCTTGAGTTCGATATAATTTTTAATATCGTCTAATATCTCAGGGGTTTCAGCATTTTCCTCTCCCTTCAACTCTTGACTCAACTGCTGAATTTTTTGACGAATCAGCTGCATTCGAAAGCTGAGAATCGTTTGTTCAACCAAAAGACTTAGGGTATCTGTTTTGGCTTTTACAGGGATGTTTTTCCGTTCCCACTGATGCAGTTCATATTTTTCATCTTCCATCAGAATATCGGCAACCAATTGCCCTACCTCGGGAGTCATTTCAAAACTCTGTGACTCCATTTGAAATGTAGAGTTTTCAGAATATTGACTCATAATAGACAGATAAAGCTCATGGAAAACAGGATCTGCCAGTTCGATCTCATCCTGTTGCAGGTCCAAAAATATTTTCTCGTAAATCTTGAGTTCTTGGTTTTGACGTATATGCACAACCTCTCCAGTCTCATCGGTCTCTAGGACATCATCCTGAAATATTACTGTATGAGCGCCATATCGAACCAATATTGAGATGATTTGCTGCTCCAATACATGGTTGGGATCCAAGGGTTTCTCTTCCACTTGGGGCGTCACCAACTGAGGTTTTTCGGGGGCTCGGCTTTTGGTTCGACTTTGCTCGCGTCTGTTTTTTTGTTGTTCTTGAGCCAGAGCGTCAAAGAGCGTCGTTTCTGTTAATCCCAACATCCCCGAGGACTCTCGGATGTATAGTTCCTGCTTAATTGGATCCGGAATCTTAGCAATACTGGCAACAATTTCCCGAACCGCCTCTGCTTTCCGAATGGGATCATTGGCCGCTTCTTGGGTTAGTAAATTGGCTTTAAAAGCAATAAAGTTTTGCGCTTGAGCACTTAAAAATTCCTGTATTTGATCTCGATCATGAGCTTTGGCAAAACTATCGGGATCTTCGCCCTCTGGAAATCGTACCACTCGTACATTGAGTCCAGCCTCCAAAATAAGGTCTATCCCTCGAAGGGCAGCTCGCAGACCTGCAGCATCCCCATCGAATAGTACGACTATATTTTGGGTTAACCTGCGAATCATCTGGATTTGCTGGGAAGTTAGTGCTGTCCCGGAAGAAGAAACTACAGCTTCTATGCCTGCCTGATGCAACTGAATAACATCGGTATAGCCTTCCACTAAATAACAGACATCTTCTTTTGCAATAGCCTTTTTAGCTTCATGCAGCCCAAAAAGAACTTTGCTTTTGTGGTAGATATCGCTTTCAGGGGAATTTAAATACTTAGCTGTCTTTTTATTGTCCCCTAAGATTCTACCTCCAAAACCTTGTACACGACCCGACATGGACCTGATGGGAAAAATTACCCGCCCTCGGAACCTGTCAATTGGACCGTTTTCCGTAGGGATAAGTAAACCGCATTGTTCGAAAAAATCTAAATTATAACTGGCTTGAACCGCCGCCTGTGAAAGACTGTTCTTGGCTTCTGGAGAATATCCCAACCCAAAGGTTCGGATGGTTTCGTCTGTAAATCCTCTTTCTTGAAAATAGGTCCAACCAATGGCTCTTCCTTGTTCGCTATTCCAAAGCGTATTTTCGAAGTACTCTTGAGCAAAAGCAGTGGCTAAAAAAAGACTTTCACGCGCATTGGCCTGCTCTTTTTCTTGGTCGGTCATCTGAGTCTCCTCGATTTCAATAGCGTACTTTTTAGCTAAATATCGAATGGCCTCTGGATAGGTAAAATGCTCGTGCTCCATCAAAAAAGCAACTACATTACCCCCTTTACCTGAACTGAAGTCTTTCCAGATTTGCTTTACCGGAGACACCATAAAACTCGGGCTCTTTTCTTGAGAAAAAGGACTCAAACCCTTGTAGTTTGCCCCCGATTTCTTGAGCGCAACAAAGTCCCCGATCACCTCCTCCACTCGAGCGGTTTCATATACCTGATCTATGGTTGTTTTTGAAATCAAATCCTGTTTGCTAAACGTTCTAAGGTATCGAAAAAATTAGAGTTTTCGTTCAATGACGTAATCCACTAGGGTAGAAAGTGCTTCTCGAGCCGGACTTTCAGGAAATTGAGCGAGTATGGCTTGCGCTGCTTTATGGTGCTTTTGCATTTGCACCTCGGCATATGAAAGCCCTCCAACACTTTTTACTTTTTCTATAAGCAAGCGGACCTTCGCCTTATTTTTATGGTGCTTTTTCACCACTTTTTTCATCCATTGTCGATCCTTTTCATCAACGGCATGGAGGGCATGAATCAAAGGCAAAGTCATTTTTTGCTCTCGGATATCTATCCCTGTAGGTTTGCCAATAGGGCCATCTGTATAATCGAATAGGTCGTCTTTAATCTGGAAAGCCATTCCAATTTCCATTCCAAAGGCGTGCATTTTGGAAACGATATCCGGATCTGCATAAACGGACTGAGCTCCCATAGCGCAACAACTGGCTAATAAAATAGCTGTTTTCTTTTGGATGATTTCGTAATATACCTCTTCGGTAATATCTAAACTTCGCGCTTTTTGAATCTGTAGCAATTCGCCCTCACTCATTTGTCGAACCGCCTCAGAAATGATCTTTAAAAGATCGTAATCTTCGTTCTCAATGGACAGCAAAAGCCCTTTAGAAAGGAGATAGTCCCCAACTAAAACGGCAATTTTATTTTTCCATAAAGCATTTAGGGAAAAAAAGCCGCGTCGCATACCACTATCGTCCACCACATCGTCATGAACAAGGGTGGCCGTATGAATGAGTTCAATTACAGAAGCCCCTCGGTAGGTTCGGTCGGGTATTTTTTGAGACTCCAACATTTTAGCGGTTAAAAAAACCAACATAGGCCTCATCTGCTTGCCCTTACGACGCACAATAAAGTGGGTGATTCTGTTCAGTAGCGCTACTTTTGAGGACATAGATTGCTCAAAAGCAGATTCAAAACGCTCCATTTCATTGTAGATCGGTTGCTTGATCTGCTCCACTTTTTTCATAACCCTTCAAAGATATTACTTAATATCCGCACGACGAGAACGAAAATAAATTATTGAAGTGTTTTATTTGCTAATTGTCCGCAGGCTGCATCGATGTCCTCCCCTCGAGAACGACGAATAGTCACCACTATAGAGGCTGCCTCTAAGGCTTCTACATAGGCCTGAATGCTATGTTCGGGAGCTTGTTGGAATTTTGGATCCCCAATACTGTTGTACTGAATCAGGTTGACCTTGGAGGGAACCTGCTTACAAAACCGAACCAATGCCTGAATATCCTCCGGAGTATCGTTGACCCCTTTCCAGATGACATATTCAAAAGTGATCCGCTTTTTCGTTTTTTGATACCAATATTGAAGGGCTTCCAACAGGCTTTCTAAAGGAAAATTCTCAGCAAAAGGCATAATTTGTTCCCGCACCTGCTGCCGCGCAGAATGAAGCGAAACTGCCAATTGAAATTTCACCTGCTCATCCGCCAACTTCTGAATCATCTTTGGGATTCCTGAAGTAGAAAGGGTGATTCGCTTAGGCGACATACCTAAGGCATCGGCAGAGGTAATTTTTTCAATTGCTGCTAAGACATTTTTGTAGTTCATCAGGGGCTCCCCCATCCCCATAAATACAATATTGGACAAAGGTCTATGAAAATACAATTGACTTTGTCGATCGATAGCCACCACCTGGTCGTAGATCTCATCAGGATTTAAATTTCGCATCCGCTTCAACTGGGCGGTAGCACAAAAAGTACAATCCAAACTACAACCTACTTGAGAAGACACACAAGCAGTTGTTCGACTTGCCGTAGGAATTAGAACCGATTCCACAACGAGATTGTCATGTAGCTTTACGGCGTTTTTTATGGTCCCATCGGTACTCCGCTGTTGCTGATCTATAGCGATATGGTTGATGGAAAAAGTTTCTTCTAAAAGCGAACGAACCTCTTTGGAGAGGTTCGTCATTTCAGAAAAGTTATGCGCTCCTTTTTGCCAAAGCCATTGATACACTTGTTTGGCTCGAAAAGCTTGAAGGTTATGCTCTGTAAAAAAGGACTTTAAATCCTCCAGAGATAAAGCGCGAATATCTTGTTTGGAAGACATCCCAAGGATTATATAATCAGCATGGCGTCACCATAAGAATAGAAGTTATACTGCTCCTTAACAGCTTCGTCATAGGCTTTTTTGATAAAGTCCGGATCCGCAAAAGCAGATACCATCATCAAAAGCGTGGACTTAGGTGTATGAAAATTGGTGATCATTGCATTAGCAATAGAAAAATCATAGGGTGGAAAAATAAATTTATGAGTCCAACCTTGATAGGGCTTTAATGTTCTTGTGGATGAAACAGAACTTTCTAAACCACGCATCACTGTAGTTCCTACAGCACAAATACGGCGTTTGTTCTGAATGGCTTGGTTGACCAAATCGACTGCCGGTTGGTCAATGATCAATTCCTCTGAATCCATTTTGTGTTTGGAAAGATCTTCCACTTCCACGGGATTAAATGTTCCTAAACCAACATGTAAAGTAAGTTCTGCTAAATCGACTCCCTTAATCTCTAGACGCTTAAGCAGGTGCTTGGAAAAGTGTAATCCGGCCGTAGGTGCCGCAACAGCTCCTTCGTGTTTGGCATAGATGGTCTGGTAGCGTTCTTCGTCCTCTTTTTCGACGGGTCTTTTGATGTATTTGGGCAGAGGTGTTTGTCCGAGCTGTTTTAGTTTTTCGCGAAACTCCATATAGGAACCGTCGTATAAAAAGCGAAGTGTACGTCCGCGAGAGGTCGTATTGTCAATGACCTCGGCAACTAAACTCTCATCTTCTCCAAAATAAAGTTTGTTTCCAATACGAATTTTCCGAGCTGGATCTACCAATACATCCCATAGACGTTGCTCTTGATTTAATTCTCTTAAAAGAAAAACTTCGATCCGAGCTCCTGTTTTTTCTTTGTTTCCAAACAAACGGGCTGGGAAAACCTTTGTATTGTTAAGTACCATAACATCCCCTTCATCAAAGAAATTGATAATGTCTTTAAAGGTGTGATGTGAAATGGTTTCTTCTGCACGATTAAGCACCATCAGTCGAGACTCATCTCGGTCTGGAGCTGGACGCTCAGCTAGTAAGGTTTCTGGTAAATTAAAATTAAAATCAGACAGCTTCATATAGTTTTTATTTAAGTCCCTTCAACCGTATATCAATCGAAGTTGCAGGCGCAAAGATAAGTTCTGCTGAGGGGGGTTGTCAAGTAAATAGAGAAAAACTTTAAATCGAAGTTATTTCAAAGCCTAAGGAACGTAAATCTGTCCAAAAATCTGGATATGATTTTTCCACGACCTCTGGATCTTCGATCCTCAGGGGATGTAAAAGTCCCAAAGGGGCAAAGGCCATAGCCATTCGGTGATCGTTGTACGTGGCAATGGAAACTTCTGGCTTCCACGAATCTGTTCTGGGATGTAAATACAGGCTTTTATCCGTAATTTCTACGGAGGCTCCCAGTTTTCCTAATTCCTTTTGCAAAGCTACCAAACGATCGGTTTCCTTGATCTTTAGGGTGTGAAGCCCTGTCAACTCACAAGAGATCCCTAAACCAAAACAACTGACTGCAATGGTCTGTGCAATATCTGGAGAAGCAACCAAGTCTAAGGCTAAATGTTCGGGAAGTTTTGCATCCGAAAGCTTTTGAAGAACTAATTCGTTCCCTTCTATAGTGGACCGAATACCCAACTGCGCATAGATCTCTTGTAGACACGAATCCCCTTGAAGACTATCGGATCTATAACTTGAAATTCGAAGTTCGGAGGCTTGTCCTAAAACGGCCATAGAATAAAAGTAGGATGCCGAACTCCAATCCGATTCAATTACTTGCTCCGAATCGGGAAGGGATACTGCCGGATATACCTGTATGGTTTGCCCCTCCATCTGGGTGCTAATCCCTACTCGCTTTAATAAACTCAGGGTCATTCGGATATATGGCAAAGAGGTAATTTCCCCTATGAGCTCTATGGTTAACCCTTGTGGCTGTCGGGCCCCAATAAGTAAAAGAGCCGAAATATATTGACTACTGATATCTGCCGGAAGGGAGACCTGATTGTGCAACAAGGGACCGCCTTGAATCCTCAAGGGAGGATAGCCTTCCTTTTCTTCATAACTGATCTGTGCTCCCAATCGCTGTAGTGCTTCTACCAAAAGACCGATGGGGCGCTCTTTCATCCGGGCAGAGCCGGTTAGCAACCCATTAAACTCAGGAAGGACTGAAAGATATGCGGTTAGAAATCGCATGGCTGTCCCGGCATGATGAATATCTACTTCTCCTGAAGGATTCGCTAAAGCCTTTTGCATGACTTCACTGTCCACAGAATTGGAAATATTTTGAAGGGTCAGATTGGGATATTGCGCTTGGAGAATTAACAGTCGGTTGGTTTCACTCTTAGAGCCTGTAATGCTACAAGACCCTTGTAATTCTCCATGCGGATGTACTATAGATATAGATTTCAAAATATTATTTCAACTTAGGGTTATTGTGGTGTCGATCGTGATCGCGTTGGGATTTAATTTCCATTTTCTTTTGAAAAGCTCCTTCTAAATCTACCCCCGTCTGATTGGCTAAACACAAAACAACAAAAAGAACATCTGCTAATTCTTCTCCCAAATCTTTGTCTCGATCGCTGGGCTTTTCGCTCTGTTCTCCATACCGACGTGCAATGATACGAGCCACTTCTCCCACCTCTTCTGTGAGCTGAGCCATATTGGTGAGTTCGTTAAAATAGCGAACTCCATGTTTGGAAATCCAATCGTCTACTTGTTGTTGTGCTTGACCAATTGCCATGGGTTAAATTTAAAGTTCAAAGATAATCTTTTCCTATTCAGAGAGGAGTAAGTTTTCGAGTTCAACAAGCTGATAAATGATCGGACATTTTTGATGCTCGGCTTCGGCATGTGAATTGAAATGAATCGCTTGCATCCCGTCTTGTAAGCCTCCTAAAATATCCGCTTCATAACTATCGCCAATCATAATCGATTCCTCTGAAGTGGCTCCTACCTGTTTACGAGCAAATGAAAATATAGTTGGATTGGGTTTTTTAAAACCTACAGCTTCGGCTGTGGTGACGGTTTCGAAAAAAGATTCCAAACCACTCTTCTGAATCTTTTTATACTGGACTTGATCGAACCCATTGGTAATAATATGCATCCGAAAGCGCTTCTTCAGGCTTTTGAGCACCTCCAATGTATTCGGAAATAGAGCTGTGAAATTCGAAAGTTCATCGATATAAGCCTCTGATATTTCCAAAATTTGAGTGTCGGATATGGATACCCCAAGCGCCTGAAAACTGGAGTGCAGTCGTTTATATCTCAATTCCGAAGTCGTGATTTTGTTTTCTCGATAGGCCTTCCAATACTGATGATTTAAGGGCGTATAAATTTCCATAAACGCATCTAGATGGAAAGGAAAATCCTTTGAAGCAAGAATTTTCTCAAAAGCACTTTTAGAATTGGTTTCGAAATCCCAAAGGGTATGGTCCAAATCAAAATAAAGATGTTTAACCTTCTGTAGCTTTAGCATGGGTCTGAATAAAATTGATGAATAGCCTTCTCCACTGGGATTCTTTGATTTGGGGATTTAAAATCCGATTACTCAAATGGATGCAAAATTGAGCACTCGAAGTAGGCAAGCGATCAAAGAGCAGTTGTAGACGGTCAAAAGCTTGTTTGGGTTTGAGCTCCTTAAGGGCTTCTTCAGTTGCTACAACTGGATGTATTTTTAAAAAGGTTAGCCTTTCATGTATTAAGTCGTAAAAGTAATAGGGAACAGCCGTACTTGCTCGATACCCCATCAGGCGAGGATAGCTCATCGAATAGTCGTTTTGAAGTTCCGCCTCTGCCAGCCCAATATAGGTGTCTCCCATTTGTCTGATACCCCTGTGCATGACCACAGATTTTACACTTCGATGAATGGCCGAGTTAAACAGCTTTATTTCATCTGCGACCCGATCGGGTTGTAGTTGACTTTCAAACGAAAGCAATAAAGAGGTCGGGATATAATCTGCATTTTCTTTAACTAAAGCACGATATTTAGGGTTAAATGGCGAAACCCCATTGTCATTAGCTCCTTTAGGGGTAAATAGAAAAAAGAGCATCGGGGGTTTTGCTAAGCCCTTACAGATTTCACGTAATTCTTGATAATGCCCATGCGGATCGGTTTGCTTTTGAAACCAAACCCGCCAAAAGTCTCCCAATTCCCAAAATTGGAGTCGAAAGATATAGCCCAACAAGTCCCAAAGCAGAAGCACGGGAGATTTCAGTTGAAATTTATACGGACTTACTACTGAAAATATGGGGTTAAAAGACGGTTTTTTGGGAGTATTCTGCTCTAATTCAGGAAACTGTTGCTGGAGAATTTCTAAAATCTTTACAGCCCAAAGATCGACTAAGGGTTTATCCAGAAAATGATGTTGCATCGCGAGCGATTGTTGGGGCATAAACCGTCCCCTAGAATCTACCTGATGCGGTTGATATTCTTCATACCTACTCAACAGATAAAAACTGGCCGCAAACAAATCGAAGGGCAAACTACTGTTTTGGGAGACCTTAAAAAAAACTGGAAGCTCTTGCCAACGCTGAACTTCAATCTCCGGCTCGGTCACCCCCAATTCAAATAAAAGACTATGGGCTTCAAAAAACAATTCCTTTCCCAAAGGCTTGGGGCCATAACTAAATTTGGGTCCTGAAAAAGCGACAAATTCCTGCAGATTATTGGTTAGGGTTACCCCAATATTCAAAATACCTTCAAAAACATGCTTAAAGGTATAAAGGACTCTGGTATTTTTTTTGGGTAAATATACAAGTATCATAGGCCCGCGATCCACATGGTTAAAGGTAGCAGAATCCCTTAACATTTGACCCGAACAGACCCAATTTTATTCAAATTTACGTTCTCGAATCCTATACATTTGTATAAAACACAGTCGATGATTTATCCTCCTCAGCACCATCAAGAACTCGAATTTGAAAATGTCGTTGAACTTGTAGAAAGTTGCCCCCTAGGAATGCTGCTTACTGCAGACCAGCACACCCCCCTTTGCACCCACCTCCCCATAATATTTACGAAGGACTCTGAAAATAAGATTTTACATGGACATATGGATCGCCGAAATCCGCAGGTCGAACATATCCTAAACAAACAAACTGCAACCTTAGTCTTTAATGGTCCCGAGACCTACATCTCACCAACCATTTATCACAGCGCTCAACTACCTACCTGGAATTACTTTAAAGTGCATTTGTATGGGAGGCTCATTCCCGTAGAAGAACCTTCAAAAATCATTGATAGTCTTTATGAGCTAACCGCACAAATGGAACCCGAAAAGGGCTATGAATTTCCAAAAGACCACCCCAGAATAGATGTTTTGGTACCCCAGATTATCGGCTTTGAATTTCATTTAGATCAATGGGAAGGGAAATACAAAATCTCTCAAGACAAACATCCGAAGGATCGATCTGCAGCCAAAAAACAAATGATTCGACAAAATCCCCATCAAGAACGCTTAATCGAAACTCTGTACCAAAAACACCGAACTAAGCGGATTTAATTTTGGCCATCAGTTCCTCGAACGAAACTCCTCCAAAAGTTCCGGAACTCATCAATAAGAACACCCATTCCGAAACCTCCAACTGACGTAAATAATGAGACAATTCCTCCCGAGAGGTAAGTACACTTAAATTGGGATGATCGAAAGCCTGCTGTATCGTTTCCGGAGCGATAGCCGGTCGATTTTTTTGGATCAACGCTTCTGGATCATAGTATACAAATGCCTGATCTGCCGGCTGTAGACTTTGCTTGTATTCGTCTAAAAATTCAGAGGTAAGACTACTAAAGGTATGCAACTCAAAACCAGCACAAAGTTGCTTGTTGTCAAATTGTTGAGCCACCGCTTGGGTAGTAGCTTTTACCTTACTTGGTGCGTGCGCAAAATCTCTAAAGGCTAGAGATGTATTGCCGGCTGCCAAAAGCTCTAAACGACCGCTGGCACCTCTAAAAGAACTAATGGCATGATTGAATTCTTCTGCATCGACCCCCATCAATTGACAAATCCATTGCGCTCCCGCTAGATTTTGCATATTGTGTTCTCCAAACACCTGCAACGGTATGGGGCCCTCGTCGGTTTGTAGAAATGTTTGACCATTGATTACCGTACAATCCACTTTACCATAAGGTTCTTTTCGAATGGTATTTGAATTGTTGTCAACCAAATCTACCAACGGAGCATCTGCCTCTTGGTATACCAATACACCTCCTGGAGTTATGGAGTTTACAAAGGCATCGAAGGTTTGCGTATAACTTTCGGCCGTGGGAAAAACATTGACATGATCCCAGGCAATCCCACTTAAAAGAGCGATCTGTGGGGTATACCATAGAAACTTGGAACGAAGATCGATTGGGGAGGAGAGGTATTCGTCTCCCTCCAGCACAACAAAATCAGCAGTTCCTTTGAGTTCAACGCTGTGGTCGTAATCCTGAACTGTAGCCCCTACTAAATAATCCACCTCAATATCAGATTGCTTCAATACATGAAGGACCATTGCTGTAATGGTCGTTTTTCCATGACTTCCTCCAATAACTACGCGGGTTTGATGTTCAGTAATTTTGGCTATAAATTCTGGATATGAAAAAATGGAAAGTCCTTTTTTTTGAGCCTCAACTAATTCGGGATTATCCTTTCGGGCATGCATCCCCAAAATCACAGCATCCAGATCGGCAAGAATTTTTTCGGGAAACCATCCCATAGCATGGGGCAAGAGTCCCGAAGCCTCCAAAGCTTCTTTGGAAGGGCTATAAATAGCATCGTCACTACCACTGACTTGTAATCCTTTGCGGTGTAGTGCCAAGGCTAAACTGTGCATAGCACTCCCTCCGATGGCTATAAAATGGACCTTATTCAAATGTTCCATGGATATTCGGTTTTAATCGTATTGATTTCTTTTTGCAGGTCTTTGGCAGCTTCAAGATTATCATCTTCTTGAAGGGTTCGAACGAGATATTTTTCGGCCTGATCTATAGCTCCTTTACCCAGATATATCTTGGATGCGTATAGGTATATCCATGCAAGAGCATAACTGTCTTGAGGGGTATGAGACGCTATCCCATAGCGAATTAAGGGCTCCGTACAAGCTCCATCGGTCCCGTATACTGCCGCCAATCGAAGGAGATCTACCGTAAAATTTCTCCTTTTCCTTGGAGCACTTACAGGAAAAGAATCGCAATCTTCAGATGCAGGATATAAGCTGTTTATCAGTTGCGCCACTGCCTGTGAAGAGACTTTAGAAGAGAATACTTCTTGAACGTATAACACACCGAGTTGGTATTCTGCCGAGTCTAAGGATTTTAAAGCTTCCACATAGCTAAGCGCCTCTGCTTGGCTTCCCCCTAAAAATGAAGGGAGATCGGAGTAGATTTTATACAGAGCCACCAGAGTTGATATATCTGTTGGATTTAATTCATGAGCTTTTTGAAAATTAATTTTCATCGAGCGTACATAGGGAAGTGACATCATCCGAGCTACTTCTCGAGAACGAAACCCATGGGCTGCTCCCAGTAAAAAATAGTCCTGGAAACCCATATCCTTGGAGGCTTTGAATTCGACAAGGTCTATGACTTGTTCCCAATCTTTATGAACTCGTGCATCTTCGATCCACTCCTGTAAAGCATCTGGATCTAATTTTTCGGGAGTAAAATTCGACCACCTGCGTTGATAGGCTTGGTCGTTTTGGTGATCATAGGTCCAAAAAGGTGCTTTCAATTGAGCCATACTCAACTGACAAAGCATCATTAAGAACAGACTAATCCATTTCATCGGACGTATTGATAAGTTTCCAAAGTCCGTCCTTCAATTGATCCAATCCTTGCTGGCTCACCCCAGAAATGATAAAATGAGGTGTTTTCGGAAAAACCCTGAGTAAAAGCTCCTGATATTCTTGAGTCAATTCCTGATCCAGGAGATCCGACTTACTCAAAGCAATAGCAAACTTTTTATCTAATAATTCAGGATTATATTTTTTGAGTTCTTCGAATAGAATCTGAAAGGTTTGCTCCACGTCGTCTACATCTGCAGGAATCACAAAAAGTAGAACCGAATTGCGTTCTATATGTCTTAAAAAATAATGCCCCAGCCCTTTTCCTTCGGCAGCACCTTCAATGATTCCAGGAATATCGGCCATCACAAAAGATCGAAAATCCCGGTAGGGAACAATTCCTAAGTTGGGCTTAAGAGTGGTAAATTCATAATCTGCAATCTTGGGCTTCGCAGCTGTCAATGCGGCTAGAAGAGTGGATTTTCCGGCATTGGGAAAACCGACTAAACCGACATCGGCCAGGACTTTAAGCTCAATAATGACTTGAAGTTCCGATCCGGGAATTCCCGGCTGTGCGTAGCGAGGTGTTTGCCGCGTAGGCGATTTAAAATGCCAATTGCCTCGACCTCCAAGACCACCTTTGAGCAAGATATGTTCTTGGCCATCGGCCGTAAATTCAAACAGGACCTCTTGACTTTCAGCATTTTTAACAACAGTCCCTAAGGGTACCTCTACATAAACATCTTCCCCATCGGCACCCGAACTTCTGTTTTTGGACCCATCACCTCCATGCCCAGCACTGAAGTGTTGCTTAAACTTGAAATGAAATAAAGTCCATAGATTTTTATTGGCTCTAAAGATGACGTGACCGCCACGTCCCCCATCACCGCCATCGGGACCGCCTTTGGTAATAAACTTCTCCCGGTGTAAATGAATAGAGCCTTTCCCTCCATTCCCCGACTTGAGGTTTAATTTGACATAATCGACAAAATTTCCCTCGGTCATGGATTTATAAAGATTCGATTACAGTTAATATGCGCGAAGTAATTTCATCCACACTTCCCACCCCTTGGATTTCGTGAAATTTGCTTTGCTCTGTATAAAAAGAGCGTAAAGGAGCTGTCTTAGCGGTGTATTCATCAAATCGGTTGCGAATCTTTGATTCGTCCTGATCATCGGATCGACCACTGGTAAGTCCTCTGTTGAGAAGTCTTTCGACCAAAATGTCATCATCTGCTTCCAGAGCAATGGTGGCATCAATCTTCATTTGCAAACGTTTCATCAATTCGTCCAAGGCCTCTGCCTGTGCATCCGTCCTTGGAAAGCCATCAAATATAAATCCCTTAGCATCTTTATTTTTTAAGACGGCATCTTCCAACATGTCTATGGTCACCTGATCCGGCACTAGATTCCCCGCATCGATATAGGATTTGGCTAATTGACCTAGGGGGGTGTCATTTTTCATATTGTATCGAAACAAATCCCCTGTGGATAGGTGTACCAGATTAAATTTTTCTTTAATAATGGCTGCTTGAGTGCCTTTCCCAGCACCTGGCTTACCAAAAAATACAAGATTGAGCATGTTTTAATTGATTTGCGGACAAAGATACCACAATTGAAAGACCATTTTTCAGTTCTCCGAAAGGAATCCCTACTTTTGCTGAAAAAGCACTTTTATGCACTTTTTTTCGTCATCAAAACGCCTAGGGATTGTCGGAGGAGGCCAACTCGGCAAAATGTTACTCTATACCGCCCAAAAATGGGATATTCATACGGCCGTATTGGATCCTCAAGCTGATGCTTCGGCAGCGCCCTACACCCATGATTTTGTTCAGGGAGACCTCATGGACTTTGACGCGGTTTACAATTTTGGTACCACAGTTGATTTACTGACTTTCGAGATCGAAAACATCAATATTGAAGCCCTAAAGCAGTTGGAAGCTGAAGGAAAGACCATATATCCCCAACCTAAAGTTCTGGAAATTATTCAGGATAAAACCATCCAAAAGGAGTTTTATCAAAAAAATAACATTCCTACGGCAGCCTTTCAGATTTATGCCTCTGTAGAAGACTTAAAACTAGATGTCCTCAACGGCAAAAGATCCTTTCCCTTTGTGTGGAAAGCTCCCAAAATGGGCTACGATGGCTTTGGTGTTCGGGTTGTAAAAAACAACCTCGACTTAGAAGGTTTAGCTCCCGGCCGATGTTTGGTAGAAGAATTAATCCCCTACCAAACCGAATTGTCCGTAGTTGTATGTCGCAATCCAGAGGGCATGTATCGCAGCTACCCCGTGGTTGAAATGGAATTTCATCCGACAGCCAATCAGGTGGAGTATGTTCTTTGTCCGGCTCGAATCCCAGAAAAAATGGCGGCTAAAGCTCAAAAATTAGCAGCTCAGGTTTCGGAGGCTTTCGGACATGTGGGGCTTTTGGCCGTAGAAATGTTTTTAACGGAGAATGGGGAACTTTATGTAAATGAAGTGGCTCCACGCCCCCACAACAGCGGTCACTATTCGATCGAGGCAGCTGTTACAGATCAATTCGAACAACATTTAAGAGCGGTCTTGAATTTACCCCTAGGAGACACCAAAAGCCTGGCTGCTGCAGTTATGGTTAACCTGGTGGGACATCCGGATCACGAAGGTCCTGTTCACTACCAAAACATGGATCATTTACTTACCCTAAACGGAGTAACTCCCCATATTTATGGGAAAAAGCATACGCGCCCGTTCCGAAAAATGGGGCATGTCAATGTGATTGACAGCAACATTCATCAGGCCCGAAAACAAGCAGAAGAAATTAAAAAAATAGTTCAAGTAATCTCCAAATAAAAAATTATGGCACAGGTAGGAATTATCATGGGAAGTCAATCGGATATGCCCGTTATGCAAGAAGCAATTGACATCCTTAAAAGTTTTGACATCTCGGTAGAAGTAGATATCGTTTCGGCTCACCGAACGCCAGAAAAAATGATGGCCTATGGACAGCAGGCACATCAACGCGGCTTAAAAACCATCATCGCTGGGGCCGGAGGTGCTGCTCATTTACCAGGAATGATTGCTTCTCTGACTCCTTTACCTGTAATAGGTGTACCCGTAAAATCCCGAAATTCTATCGATGGATGGGATTCTATTCTTTCTATTTTGCAAATGCCTGGAGGAGTTCCCGTGGCAACCGTCGCTTTGAACGGAGCCAAAAATGCTGGTCTTTTAGCCGCTCAGATCATTGGTAGTCAAGATCAAGAGGTTCAAAATAAGCTGCTCGCCTACAAAACAGAAATGCAAAAGAAAGTTGAAGCCGATAGTGCCAACCTAAAGTCCTAGTCCCTCGCTTTGAATCCACTTGTACAAACCTTCGAAACTCCGCTGGAAACAGCACCTTTTGATCAGATCAAGCCCGAACACTATATTCCGGCTTTCGAACAATTGATCCCTGAAGCCTTGCAGGCTATTGAGGACATCTGTAAAGAGTCCCAATCGCCCACTTTTGAAAATACGATCGAAGCCCTTAATCAAGTAGGCCCCTTGATCGACAGGAACAGCAGTCTGCTATTTAACCTAAATAGCGCCCAGACTTCTTCCGAAATTCAAGAAATCACCCAACAGGCAGCTCCTCTTTTAGCTAAATTTCAAAACGATATTTTTTTAAATGATCGATTGTTTGACCGCATTCAAAAGGTGTATTCCAATAGTTCATTAAAGGCAAACTTAAATGGGGAACAACAACTGCTGTTAGAAAAAAGCTACAAAGGTTTTGTTCGCAACGGTTCGCTCCTAAACGAAGAACAAAAAGAAAAACTTCGAAATATCGATCAGGAGTTAGCCCAAAAAGGGCTGCTCTTCGGAGAACATGTATTGGCCGATACTAACGGCTATGAAATGCATCTGACCACAGCAACGGAAGTTGATGGGATTCCCGAAAACATCTTAGAAAGTGCCGCCCTAAGAGCCCAAGAAAAAGGGAAAACAGGATGGATTTTTGGATTGGACTACCCCAGTTATGTTCCTTTTTTGAAATACGCTAAAAATCGCAGTCTACGTAAAGAGCTCTTTATGGCTTATGGATCGCGTGGATTTCAAAAGAATGACAACAATAACGTAGGAGTAATTGAAGATATTTTGAGTCTTAGACATAGACGAGCACAACTGCTCGGTTATGCAAATCATGCGGCCTTTGTTTTAGAAGAACGGATGGCAGAAAGCTCCCAAAACACCTTTGCTTTCCTAGAAGACTTATATCAAAAAGCTTTCCCTGCAGCCGAAAAAGAATGGAAGGAACTTTCTGAATTTGCTGCGCAAGAATTAGGATTATCCACTTTGGAAAAATGGGATGTGGCTTTTGCTTCCGAGCGAATGAAGGAACAAATTTACGATTTCGACCAGCAAAAGCTGAAAGTGTACTTTGCTTTGCCTAAAGTACAAGAGGGATTGTTTAAAATACTCCATCGTTTATTTGGATTGCGTTTTGAGTCAGCATCCGATCTTCAAGGCTATCATCCGGAAGTTGAGGTTTATCGGGTATGGGATAGCAACAACGAACTTAAAGCCGTCTTATATACCGACTTTCATCCCCGAGCAGAAAAAAGAAGCGGCGCTTGGATGACTTCCTACAAAAAGCAAGAAACGGATATACGCCCTCATATTTCAGTCGTTTGTAATTTTTCGAAACCTACTGAAAACACTCCTGCCCTACTCACCTTTGATGAAGTAACCACACTTTTTCATGAATTTGGACATGCCATACATGGTATTTTAGCAGATACGACCTATGCGGCACTCAGTGGAACGAGTGTCTTATGGGACTTTGTGGAATTGCCCAGTCAATTACTGGAAAACTGGTGTTATCAAGAAGAGGCTTTGGCCGATTTTGCTCAACATTATCAAGACGATTCGCCCTTGCCGACCGCTGAAATAGAAAAAATTAAAGCCACCGCAAATTTTCAGCAAGGACTTCAAACGCTGCGACAAATCGGCTTTGGACTTTTGGACATGAACTTTCATACGACCCCACCAGAATCCATATCTAACATTCCCGCATTTGAAAGAGAGATTCTTAAAAAAATAGAGTTTACAAGCTCTTTGTCGAACACCTGTATGAGCACTGCTTTTTCTCATATTTTCCAAGGAGGATATGCGGCAGGATACTATTCCTACAAGTGGGCTGAAGTGTTGGAAGCAGATGTGTTCGAACGATTTTTGGAAGAGGGAATTTTTAATCCCAACACCGCTCAGGAGCTCGTTGAAAATATTCTTTCTCGGGGAGGAACGCGCCCACCGATGGACCTATTCGAAGGTTTTCGAGGACGAAAACCCGATCCCAAGGCACTTTTAAGGAGATCTGGACTCTTAGCTTCCGAAAACTAGCATCCCCAGAAACATTCCCATAGGAATTGCTTCTACCCAGAATTCATAAAAATGTGGAATGCTACTGGGGCTTGCATAGATACACCAAAATAGAATCTTTAATTGGATCAGTATCCAAAGTTTCGATTGCAGACCCATGGGCATGAATCCTACAGCAACTCCAGCTACAAGAATCCAAAAATACCCCCATAGTTTTATCCCCGAAATTCCGAAACGATGGGCTAAAGTCTTCAGCTTTGGATCGTCCATAAGTACATCCCGAATTTCGAAAGGGACCATTGCCGCTAATACATAAGCCCAAACAAAACAACAAACCTGAAGGAGAAGAATTGGAGTAATGGTTTGCGCTAAACGACTGTAGGAAATTCCTACACAAAAAATAGTCCATGTAAGAGCAACTACAAATACCTTTAGGCCGGGTTGTTCTCGAAGCCCTATAAATCTGAATCGTTCAAAATTGGGATATAGAATAACCAACATCCCACTAAGAACACAGCAAATCCTCCCAAAAATATTCAGCTGAAAACCATACCAAATCGCAAAAAGAGTGCCGATCGCATAAATTAACCCCAAAAGAAGTGTCGGTTTTTCGGAAAGTTTTGTGATATACAAATAGCCCAAAGCACTGCAACACCCCACCCCCCAATAGTCGATTAAAACAATTGGGCTATCCATAAAATATGCTGTGGTCGCAAATAGACAAACAATAGCCACAGAGACGTGAATATGGTACTTGAGATAGCGCTGGAAAAATAGGTATATCATGGCAGCCTCAAAAGTAATTCAATTGTTAATAAAGCCTCGATATCGTTAACAAAAATCACCCCATAAAGGATTCATTTTAAGATACTTTTTTGTGAAAATCGACTAATTTTACCACCTAAAAAATTGTTGTTTATGCGCGCATTTGTCCACAGACATATTGGTCCCAATGAAGAAGAAATACAACAAATGACAGCAGCCATTGGCGTGTCCCATTTGGAAGAGCTAATCGAGCAAACTATTCCTGAAAACATTCGATTAAAGGAGCCTTTAAACCTTCCCGAAGGAATCAGTGAAATGGCTTTTAGCAAAGAAATCGACGCCTTAGGAAAACAAAATAAAGTATTCGACTCCTGTATCGGGTTGGGCTATCATGCGGCCATTACTCCAGCCGTCATCCAAAGGAATATATTGGAAAACCCAGGGTGGTATACAGCCTACACGCCTTACCAAGCAGAAATTGCTCAGGGGCGCATGGAAGCACTTTTAAACTTTCAAACCATCGTTTGTGATCTGACAGGTATGGAGCTTGCCAATGCCTCGCTTTTGGATGAGGCCACGGCAGCTGCCGAAGCGATGACTATGCTGTTTGCCTCCAGAAGTCGATCCCAAAAAAAAGATAATGTCCTCAAGTTTTTTGTTCACGATCAAATTTTACCTCAAAGTTTGAGCGTTTTGCAAACAAGAGCCACCCCATTGGGTATAGAACTGGTGGTGGGCGCAGACCCCATTGCAGGTGTCAACCAAGAATTTTTTGGAACTCTAATACAATACCCAGGAAAAACGGGGGCTATACTTGACCTTAAAGCCTGTATAGAGGCTGCTCAGCTGCATGATGTAAAAACTGTAGTGGCTGCAGACATCCTATCGCTAACACTCTTGGAGGCCCCTGGAAGCTTGGGTGCCGATGTTGTGGTAGGAAGTACGCAACGATTTGGAATTCCATTGGGTTATGGAGGACCTCATGCCGCCTTTTTTGCTACCCGAACAAGCTATAAGAGAAATATCCCTGGGCGTATCATTGGACAAACCAAAGACCTCGATGGCCAAGCAGCCCTCCGGATGGCCCTGCAGACCCGCGAACAACACATCAAAAGAGATCGAGCTACTTCAAATATATGTACAGCTCAAGTGCTCTTAGCTGTTATGGCAGGGATGTATGGCGTATATCACGGACCCGACGGGCTACGTGCCATTGCTGTAAAAATTCACCAGCAAGCTCAGAAAGTGAATGCTTTGCTACAGGCTCTAAATATCAAACAAATTAATTCCGAATTTTTTGATACCCTTCATATTCAGGTCGATGCTCAAAAACTGAAAGACCTGTCCGAAAAAGCTCAGATCAATTTTCATTACCCAGACGAGCAGCATGCCACTATAGCGCTGAACGAAACCTGCGACGATGCTTTTATGGATCGTTTGCAACAGGTTTTTGAAAGCTATGCAAACACTACTGTTGCATCCATTCAAATCCCTGAACATTCAAATCTCCCCAAAGCACTTGAGCGACAGACTCCCTACATGGAGCATCCTGTTTTTCACCGATACCAATCAGAGACGGCCTTGATGCGCTACATCAAACAATTGGAACGAAAAGATTTAGCACTCAATCACAGTATGATTGCCTTGGGATCCTGCACCATGAAACTGAACGCTGCCGCAGAAATGCTTCCTCTGAGCCATGCACAATGGAACCAAATCCATCCTTTTGTACCTCAGGAACAAGCAGCTGGTTATCAAATACTAATCCAAAGACTCGAAGAACAACTGAATGAAGTAACTGGATTCTCGGCTACCTCCTTACAGCCCAATTCTGGGGCTCAAGGTGAATATGCTGGGTTAATGGTTATTCGAGCTTATCACCAATCGCGGGGCGAACAGCACAGAAATATCTGCTTGATTCCCGCCTCTGCCCATGGAACAAACCCTGCCTCTGCTGTGATGGCTGGAATGCAAGTCGTTGTGGTGGCAACCGATGAACGCGGAAATATCGATTGGGAGGATCTTCAACAAAAAGCAAGCCTACATCAAGACCAATTAGCCGCTTTGATGGTAACCTACCCCTCTACCCATGGAGTCTTTGAATCCAAAATCCAAGACATAACTGGGCTTATTCATCAATTTGGTGGTCAGGTATATATGGACGGTGCCAATATGAATGCCCAAGTAGGTCTTACAAGTCCTGCTTTGATCGGCGCAGATGTATGTCATTTAAACCTGCATAAAACTTTTGCCATCCCCCACGGAGGTGGTGGACCGGGTGTAGGCCCCATCTGTGTAGCCGCTCACTTGGCTCCTTTTTTACCTTCAAACCCTGTTATAGAAACCGGAGGAAAACAAGCCATTACTTCTATCTCAGCAGCTCCTTGGGGCTCGGCTTTGGCGTGTATAATCTCCTATGGATATATCCGCATGTTAGGATCCGAAGGACTTCAAAAGGCTACTGAAATCGCTATCCTTAATGCCAACTACATGAAAGCTCGTTTGGAAGAGGTATATCCTGTTCTTTATGTAGGCGACCAAGGTCGTGCAGCTCACGAGCTTATCTTAGACTGCAGACCCTTTAAAGCTCAAGGGGTTGAAGTGGTGGATATTGCAAAACGACTCATGGACTATGGTTTCCATGCACCTACCGTTTCGTTTCCTGTAGGTGGGACCATGATGCTGGAACCAACAGAGAGTGAACAAAAAGAAGAATTGGATCGTTTTTGCGATGCACTGATAGCCATATGTATGGAAATTCAGAGCGAAAGTGAAGAAGATTTAGCTTTGCTCAAGAATGCTCCGCACACCCAAACACTCCTTACAGCGGACAGTTGGGATTTTCCTTATTCTCGGAAAAAAGCAGCTTTCCCGCTGGATTTTGTTCGAGAAAATAAATTTTGGCCAACGGTCCGAAGAGTTGATGAAGCCTTTGGGGATCGTAATTTGATTTGCAGTTGTAATCCCATAGAAGATTATCAAAACACTGAAAACGTGTAGCTTAGACTTGTATTGATAAACACTATTGATGAATTGAACATCATTGGGGTTTTTCAATAATTTACCAAAAATTTAAGGTTTTCGTGAACTTGCAGCGTGGACCAAATTAAAATTACCGGAAGCGGAAGCTACATCCCAACTGTAGTTCAAAAAAACGATGCTTTTTTAGAGCATTCGTTTATCGAAAGAGATGGAAGTTCTTTTCAAGTTGGAACAGCGGAAATTATTGAAAAATTCAAAGCCATTACTGGAATTGAAGAACGCAAGTATGCCCCTGCAGAACTCAACACATCGGACCTTGCAACCCTTGCATCTGAAAAAGCTATTTCGGATGCTGGTGTAGACCCTGAAACTCTAGACTACATCATTGTAGCGCATAATTTTGGAGATGTTAAAGCCTCCAATCGCTTAGTGGACACCCTTCCCAGCTTGGCCTCCCGAGTAAAAGCCAAATTGGGAATTCAAAACCCGAACTGTGTTGCTTACGATTTGCTGTTTGGATGTCCCGGATGGGTAGAAGCACTTATTCAGGCCCAAGCGTTTATGAAAGCCGGAATGGCGCAGAAATGTTTGGTCATCGGTGCAGATACACTTTCACGTGTGTACGATATAGAAGATCGCGATTCCATGATTTATGCCGATGGTGCAGGAGCTGTCATCGTTGAAAAAAGCAGTGAATCTGGTGGGATTTTAGCACATGCTACGCAAACCTTCACTTCGGATGGAGAAGCTGATTTTATCTTTTTTGGAGAAGGCTACAATGCCGCATCTAACGGATCAGAACAGTACATTAAAATGCACGGTCGTAAAGTTTATGAATTTGCTATTTCTCAAGTTCCTTTGGCTATGCAAGCGTGTTTTGATAAAACTGGAAAGCCAATCGAACAGCTGAAAAAAATATTCATCCACCAAGCCAACCTCAAAATGGATGAGGCTATAGTCAAACGCTTTTTTAGACGCTACAAGCTTCCCGTTCCTGCGGATGTCTTGCCCATGAACATA
This sequence comes from Flavobacteriales bacterium, assembly GCA_011524915.1. Taxonomy (GTDB): domain Bacteria; phylum Bacteroidota; class Bacteroidia; order Flavobacteriales; family Flavobacteriaceae; genus WTJH01. The sequence goes on from WTJH01000119.1 coordinate 35,189, forward strand.
CAGACCTGTGGCAACAGCTCTGTTGCGACCATCCCGACTTTATTCGACATGGTCAAACACAACAACTACCAAGGCCATGAATTACATCCAGGCGACCTGATTTTATTTGCCAGTGTGGGTGCAGGGATGAATATCAACGCCATCGCTTATCAGGTGTAAATAAAAGCTAGCTTAAGCATAAACTTATGCTTCCGAATTTTCTACATTTGTTATGTTTTGAAGATTCTTTCTCACATCGGACGCTATTTCCTCATGCTGCAACGCATCTTTGGAAAATTTACGAAAGCGAGTATCCTTAGACAATTGATCTTAAGGGAGATTGATACGCTCATTTTAGGCTCTTTAGGTATTGTAGGGTTCATCTCATTTTTTGTGGGGGGTGTAGTCGCCATACAGACCGCCCTAAACATGGGGGATAATCCCTTCTTTTTAGATTTCCTGGTGGGGTTTGCTACGCGACAATCTATAATCTTAGAGTTTGCTCCTACATTTATTTCCGTAATTATGGCAGGTAAATTGGGCTCTTATATCACCTCCAGTATTGGGACCATGCGGGTTACAGAACAAATAGACGCCCTAGAAGTTATGGGTATAAATACTTATAATTATCTGATATTCCCCAAAATTATAGCCCTGTTGTTTTTCCCTTTTGTAATAACACTTTCCATGTTCTTGGGCATATTGGGAGGCTATGTAGCATGTGTATATGGAGGATTAAGCTCGGGTGCTGATTTTATTGAAGGGATACG
>WTJH01000045.1 GCA_011524915.1 Flavobacteriales bacterium
TCGAATGGCCAGTTTTCGGGAGTTTTGGGATAGGGACTATATACATAGAAACGTTCCCCATCAATAAAGAATTGGATCTTATCCGCATCCCATTGAATCGCATAGATATGAAATTCCTCACTTGGACTGTTGACCGTCTGACTTTGAGAGTATTGGGTATTGCCGTAACTAGAAGCATTGTGAATGGCAGCACTCACACGCCCGGGTCGATTCCCCGCAAATTCCATAATATCAATCTCTCCACAACGCGGCCAGCCAACCGAAGTAATGTTGCTCCCAAGCATCCAAATAGCAGGCCAAACACCACCTCCACTAGGAAGCTTTGCTCGGACTTCGACTTTTCCATAAGTAAACTGAAAAAGTCCCTGAGTTTTGATCCGTGCCGACGTAAAAGAAGAGTTTCTATAGTTTTCGCGCCGAGCTTGCAGCTTTAATAAACCGTCTTCCACCCGGACATTTTCGGATCGGGCAGTATAATATTGAGATTCTCCATTGCCCCAACCACACAAATTGGGACACCCATTCCCAGTTTCATACGTCCATTTGTCGAGGTTGATCGTTCCGGAAGTATCAAAATTATCTTCCCAAATTAAAGTTTCCGCTGGGGTAGCTTCAGGGTCCTCTGGAGTAGATGAACAACTACAACATAGGACAAAAATAAAACCGTATATAATTTTATAGGGAATGGAAAAAATATATACGGTGTCAAACATGCTGATTTATTGATATACTCGAATATAATCGATAAGCATGGATCCGGATTGGAAAGAGGGGTCTATACGACCGCCAAAACCTCCACCAACAGCAACATTCATCAACAAAAATTGATCTTTATTGAAGGGCCATGTTCGATCATTTTTTTGGCTGGGTGCATAGGTATAAAACACTTGGCCATCAATCGAAAACTGAATCTGGTCTTTTTCCCAAATCATTTCATAAATATGAAAATCATCTGTTAGTTGGGGTATTTTCCGTTTCCGGGTGTTGATGGTATTCCCAGAGCTAGAAGTGTTATGAATGGAACCATGAACAATATCGGGTTGATTCCCCACATGTTCCATAATATCGATTTCTCCACACTGGGGCCATCCCACTTCGTCAATATTAGCGCCGAGCATCCATATCGCAGGCCACACGCCCTTTCCTTGGGGAAGTTTGGCTCGTACCTCAACACGACCATAGGTAAATTCAAATTTGTCTTGAGTTTTAATTCGAGCGGAGGTAAATGAAGAGCCTTTATAGGACTCGCGTTGCGCTGTTAGGCTCAGCATACCGTTTGCTACCCGGATATTATCGGGTCTATCGGTATAATATTGTGCTTCACCATTTCCCCATCCACAGAGGTTTGGGCATCCATTGCCCATTTCATACCCCCATTTATCGGACGAAAGACTCGAACCGTCAAATTCATCACTCCAAATAAGCGTTGCAAATCTGTCGGAAACAGGCTTTTGTACCTCAGGGTTTAGGTTAAATCCGGACAAAAATAGGGCGTACCACGAAAGCAAAATAGCAACCATAGTTCTTAGTTATGAAGGGTTAATAAATCTTTATATTTCTGGTGTTTAGACCTTTACTGGTATATACGAACGTAGTCGATTTCCATCGTTTGATCCGGAAAATTGGTCGGAATCTGACCTCCCAAAGTTCCTCCAACTGCAATATTTAAAAGCAAAAAGTGTGGGTTATCAAAAGGGACGTTCGAATTATTATTCAAGGTGTAAAAAACACGATCATCAAATAAAATTTGAATCCTTTGAGTCGTCCAAACCATAGAATAAACATGGAAATTTTCGTCCACATCGGATACAATTTTTGCACCACCCGCTTGTGCGTGGTTTCCATTAGAGGCATTGGCCCAATGAAGGGTTCCCAAAACACGCGTTTTTTCGTCTCCTGTTTGTTCCATGATATCAATCTCACCACATCTGGGCCAGCCCACGCTTCCGTATTGAGAGTTGGATCCAAAGTAGTTCCCTGTTTCGCCAATGTTGGCCCCTAAAGTCCAAATTGCAGGCCACGTACCTCCTCCACTGGGAAGTTTGGCACGTACATCTACCCGACCATACTGAAAAGCAAACTTAGAATTTAAGCGTGCTGAAGTATAAAACTTGGTCGACCCATTAAAAGAATAGGTTTCTTTTTTGGCGACAATCTTAAGGGTACCTTCGCTGACAATTGAATTGTCGGTTCTGTCGGTATAATGTTGTCTTTCCCCGTTAAACCAAGAATTATTGTTGGGCGGAATGACTTGATGATGCCATTTTTCGCTCGCTACAGGACCATCATAGTTGAAGTCGTCTTCAAATACAAGTTCTCTGTAAATGGCAGGAGTTTTGTATACCTCAATATTTTCGGTTCCTTCCAGGAATTCTCCTGTTTCGGAATAGGCCCAATAATAGACCTCATAGGTATGTAGTCCATCAAAATCAAATTGATGTTCAAAGACTCCGGTTTCATTTTCGACACGATCCTCACCTACCACTCTAAAAGCGTAGGAAACTGCATTGGAAGCTGTAATAGTAAAACTTACATCTCCAGAACCATCCCCATTGGGGGAATCCGAAGATTCCCCTTGGAGATTGACTTGAATCGCGAGATTCGCTAATTCTGTTGATGCTTCCGAATCGCCTCCACAACTCCATAGGAGTAACGGAAGGCATAAGAATCGTACGAAAAATTTCAGTACGTTATTCTTCATTAGTGGAAGTAGATATTATCGAAATAAATGGTTCCGTTTCCTTCCCCTAACTTCATCTGGAATACATCTGCAAGATTTACCACACCAGAATAGCTGGATAAAGGAATATCTATACTGATCCACTGCCCAGTAGTACTACAATCTAAAGCTACTGGAGTTTCGGCAGGGCCAGGGCTAATTAAATAGAAATTAACCGCTGTAGTGTCTGCCACCCAATAATCCAAGTGCAAGTTTGTCTTTCCAGATACATCGATAGAAGACTGGAAAGTAAATCCTTGATAGTTTAGGTTGGTATACTTCAATACAGAGTCTCCTGATACATAAGATTCGGTAGTCGCTACAGTAGACTGTCCCCAGTTCGGGTTGAAGTCTGTACCTGCTACATCTGTAAATGCATCACTAAAAATAGAGATCACGTCAGCGTCTGCTTGACTTGGCGTTGGTGCTGAAGTCGAGGGTTGGTTAGCAGAGGTTCCGCCGCCGTTACCTCCAGAATTTCCACCAGAGTTTCCTCCTGTAGTTCCTGAACTGGTTCCGTGGAAATAAATATTATCCCAATAAACCGTTACACCACTTCCGTTGGCTCCCGTATCTACTTTAAATTGAATCACATCAGCGAGGTTAACCACGCTTGAGAATTCACTTAATGGAATGTCTACACTTTGCCAGCTTCCGGCTTGGATCGGTAAAGCATATGGAGTCTCTGCAGGACCAGAACTAATCAAGAAGAAATTCAGTTCTGAAGCATCTGCGGACCAGTAGTCTAAGTGAATATGTGTTTTCCCTGTAACATCAAGAGCCGCTCCAAATTGAGTCCCTTGGTAGTTTAAGTTGCTGTATTTCATGGCTGAATTTCCAGCTGAAAGCTCTTCAAACTCTACCGTACCCGACTGTCCCCAGTTCGGGTTAAAGTTGGTTCCGTCTACATCTGTATAGGAATCACTAAAAATAGACATCACTTCAGATTCTGGATGTGTTGGTGCCGGAGCAGCAGCCCCTGGACTAGCACTAGAACCATAGAAGTAGATGTTGTCAAAGAATACGTTTCCGTTTCCTTCTACTTTGAATTGGATAACATCAGAAAGCGTTACGACATCTGAGAAGCTACTCAATGGAATGTCTATACTCTGCCACTGCCCTAAGTTATCTACGTTTAAGGCTACTGAAGTCTCCGCAGGACCAGGACTAATTAAATAGAAGTTTAGGAAGGTTGCATTAGGCGTCCAGTAGTCGATGTGTAAGGTTGTTTTTCCGGATACATCTAAAGCTGGGCTAAACTCTGTTCCTTGGTAGTTAAGGTTTCCATACTTTAAGGTATTGTTCCCATCGATAGAAACTTCTTCTACGACTGTAGACTGCCCCCAATCTGGGTTGAAGTTGGTTCCTTCTACATTGGTGTATGCATCGCTAAAGATAGAAAGTACGCTAGACTCGTCTTGTGTTGGAGTTGGCGCAGCTGTTGTTGGATCGTCTGGTACAACAACTTCTACGGGCTCAGAAAATGCAATATCATCCATGTAATAAGTACGCTCAGCGTCGTTTGAAGCGCCCAAGTTCATGATGAATACGATACGGTCATATTGGCCGCTCATATCTTCAGAGAAATTGAAGATTACCTCTTCCCATGCTCCAGACTCTGTTGTAAGAGCCGTACGGTCACCTGTTGTGATCTGTGCGTCGGTTTTATCCTCTAACTTCATCAATACATTTTGATCTGGTGCGTCAGAGTATACTTTGATTTTCAAAGCTCCTTGTCCAGCAGGGAAATTGATTTTTTCTTCTAAGTCAAAGAAGAAACCAGACCAGTTTTCAACACCGGCTTGTTCTGTTACAGCCAAAACTCTTTCAGATTCGTTGATTCCTCCAGAGTAGGGATTGTCCACATAGGTCAAGGTTAAAAACTCATCCCCTCCAGACCCAGGTCCAAAACGTCCCCAGTTTCCATTAGGATTAGCTTCGCCAAGTTCGTCTGCCGCAAGGAATGCGTTTCCAGAACATTCGAAATCGATTGTTCCACTGTTCAGGTTTGGATTTACATTTTCAAATTCACAACCGCTGTCGCCTCCGTTGCCGCCGTCGCCTCCGTTGCCGCCGTCGTCATCATTGTCATCATTGTCGTCAACCACAACTGGTGGTGGCGCATCGTCATCATCACTTGAACATGAAATCTGACTAAAAGAAAGTAACAAGGCTGCAAAAAGCATCGCTACGGTCTTGAATTCATTAATAATTGTTTTCATTTAGTTTCAGGTTTAGTTAAAAATTAAATATTAGTAGCCCTCGTTTTGAGGATAGTTATCACCCAAGAGGTCTAATTGTTCTTGAGGTATGGGAAGGTTTTCCATATGAGCCCGGAACAGATCTTTTGGATTGCCATCGGGATAATAATGTTCGTTCATATTGTCATTGTTCATATGATCCATCATATACTCATACATTTTTCCTGTTCGCTTAAGCGTATACCAGCGGTGCCCTTCAAAGGCCAATTCTCGTGCACGCTCATCTAAAACCACGTCGATATCTATGGTACTCACAGGAGCAGCTCCTGCTCGAACACGAACGTCGTTTAGATAGTCTAAGGCTCGAGAAGTATTGCCCAATTGCATGTGCGCTTCGGCGCCAATGAGATAAGACTCTGCTAAACGATAGATCATCACGTTAGGGAAATGTTCTCGATCGGTAGGCTCAATAGAGCTGTCAAAAAATTTCAGAACTCCCGGGTTTTGACGTCGGTGATAAGGGAAAAATTGGTTGGGATCCGTCGGGTGATTGGTATAGAGATCCAAAGGTTCCCCAATTTGTTTTCCATTGGGTAAGGTTCCCTCATCGTTGTATAGATATTCAAAAATATAGTAGGTATTGTCCTTACGACGATCGTTGGGATCTGCATTCAAAAGGTCAATCACGTATTGGTTTAGGCTAATAAACCCAAATCCATTCCCTCCATTTTCGACCGATTGTACCAATCCGTCTGCATTCCAATAGGCCGAAACAACACTCCAGTTGGTAATGTTTGGTCCTCCACCGCCGATGGTTTGCTTTTCGAAATTGATGGCAAACAAAGTCTCTGCATGGTTTAATTCTCCATTGAATACCTCATCTACACCCACCAAACTGTAAGGTCCTTCACTGATGAGCTGATCAATAATATCTGCTGCTGCTTGATATTCGTTTTGCCACATCTCTACTTTAGCTCGGAGGTGATCTACAGCACCCTTATTCCATCGACCAAACTGAGTGGTCTGATATTGTAAGTTTTGACTGGCATAGCTTAAATCTTCACGAATCAAAGCAAATATTTCGGCTTCCGAAGATTTGTCCTGCACGCGTTCAAAAGCTGTTTCGGGATTGGTGGGTTCCGTTTTTACATAAATGTTTTTAAACAAACGATATAAGGTAAAATAGGATTGGGCACGCATGGCTTTTGCTTCTGCTAAGGACTGTGTAAGTCCTGCAGAAGTATCTCCAGCTTCTATCAGTGCCTCTGCTCCTTGAATGATGGCATTGGCACGGTCGATGATTTTGTAGTTCAAGGACCAAAAGAAATTATAGCCTGCCGTAACTCCAAAGTCTCCGCGTGTAGCCCCCCAAGTAAGACGGCTATACAAGGATATCTCCCCGTCGATTCCAACGGAAATATCACTCTTGGCAGGTAAGATCAAAGGAATCATTCCGTTCCAAGTCACATTTTGCCAAGTATAAAAATCATAGGGTTGACGGTTTAAGGCATATAGCCCAACTACGGCATTTTCGAGCCCTTCAGGACTGGAATACAAAAATTCAACCGAGGTATTTGATAGTAGTTCGTCCTTTAAAAAATCTTCTTCCAAGCAAGACGTCAACAAAAGAGACGTCAGTAAGCTGAGTGAAAAAATGAAACTTTTATTTTTCATGTCTATCTTTTTTTCTTTTTAGAATTCAAATTTTACACCTACAGTAAGGTTCATGGTTTCCGGGAAAACTCCGTTAAAAAGATCCTGTTCTGGAGAATAGGATTTAAAGTCTGTTAGGGTCAACAAGTTTGTCCCAGTAAAATACACCCGTCCCGATTTTACGTTAATGTTAGACAACAAGCTGCTTGGGATGGTGTATCCCAATGAGAGTGTTCGCAAACGTAAATAGGAGGCGTCACGTACCGCAAAAGAATACAAGTGTGCGTGAGTAATCGGCTTGGGTCGTGGATATAGAGTCGAAGGATATTCTGGAGTGTAGTAGGGAGTTACAATTCCATTGATGGACCCTTTCCACAATTCCCCGTTGGCCAAGACAGAATTCAATCGAGTTGCTCCTTGTACGGTGTAGATATCTACAAATAAGTCAAAGTTCTTGTATCGGATAGTAGAGGTAAAAGATCCAAACCAATCCGGATCTGTATTCGTAAATACATTGTCGCGGTTATCGATTTGACCATCTCCGTTCTGATCCACTACACGAACATCTCCAGGCTGTGCTGTGGGAATTCCCGACCCGGCAATATCGTCGCCCACCTGAAAAATTCCATCGTATTTCGGCAACCAAATATTGTTGATGGATTGTCCAATAGACAAACGTCTGTTAGACGTTTGAATGTCGATAAAGTCTCCATTGCTATCTGTTTCTCCTGTAAGAGCAATGACCTCATTTTTATTGGAAGAAGCCATAAAACCAGCATCCCAAGAGAAATTATCGTTGTTGATTAGGTTTCCGTTTAAACTGAATTCAACCCCTCGGTTTTGGAGTTCCCCAACATTGAATCGGATCACTTCATATCCCGTAGAAGAGGCAATAGATCGGTCTAAGAGCAAATCTGTTGTATTGGCCTGATAAGCTTCGATGGTTCCACTCCAACGGTTTCGGAACAATCCAAAATCCAAACCAACGTTAGCCGTTGTTGTGGTTTCCCACTTCAGATCCGGATTCGGCAGTCGAGAAGATGCTGTGGACCCTCCGATTACTTGCTGCCCAAATACATAAGGCGTAAAGTCGGCAACCCCTAAAGATTCTAAGGAGTTGATCCCCTGGTTTCCTGTAGCTCCAATACTGAAACGGAGTTTTAACTGGTTAACAATATCGGGGTTGATGTCCAGATCCTCATGGATTTTCCAAGCGGTTGAAATCGCTGGGAAATATCCCCATTTTTGATTTTCTGCAAATACAGAAGACCCATCCGCACGCATGGTAATTTCCATTAGGTACTTGTCCATAAATGAATAGCGAACACGTCCCATAAAGGATAAAATTCGACGGCGACTTACGTTACGGACATTGTTCAACAATTCCGTAGCTAATCCGTTGTACAGCAAATTGTCGTTGGTAAAACCAGACTTATCCAATTGAGTGTACTGGTTTTTTTGCTCGTCAATGGACTGAACTGCAGTTAAATCCAAGCTGTGCTTATCTCCCAAATCTGGATTGTACACCAAAATATTCTCCAATAATAATTGAGTGTATTTACTGTCGATCAGCACCCCAATTCCCTGAATTCCTTCATCCCCTTGCGAATGTTCTGAAGAACGATATACCCCTTGATTCAAGTGACGGTTTCGTTGGAAGGTTTTAAGTGTATATTTTAAGTTAGGAAGTAAATCTACATTGAGCTTGAGACTCAAATCAAAAAGGTTAATCTTAGACTCATCTATAGATTCTTGTTGATCCCAAAGCGGATTGACAAAAGTGGTGTCTGTAGGGCCTAAATAATATTTTATAACATTTCCATTTTCGTCAAAAGGCTTGGCCAAAGGCGTAATGGTCGTAAAGTTTAAGCCACCCGTTTCTTTGTCTTGGGTCGCGTCTTGATAGTTAATGATCGCATCTAAACCTATTTTATCGGTCAGTTGTTGCGTTAGGTTTAGTTTAAAGCTAAGACGATCAAATTTTGAGTTCGGGATGATCCCGTCCTGCTTAAAATATGTTAAACTGGAATAGTATTTGGTTTTTTCTGTTCCCTTACTAACACTTAAGGTGTGGTTTTCGATTCGAGCATCATTTAAGACTAAATCTTCCCAATCCACATATGCGCTTTCTTGGATGGCCTCTCTTTCGAAACGAGAAAAGATGATCCCGTCGCTGAGGTAGTCCCCTGTACGTCGGTTTCGGTTGGCCTCTCTTCTCAGGTTAACAAACTGCTCTCCAGTATATAAGTTAAAATTCCGCTGAATCGACTGGCTGGTGAGATAGCCGTGATAATTGAAACGGGCTTCCCCTTCTTTGGCCGATTTGGTCGTAATAAGAACAACCCCATTCGATGCTCGTGCTCCATAAATGGCCGTTGCAGAGGCATCCTTTAAGATCTCGATCGAGGCAATATCATCAGGGGAAATATCATTTAGACTATCAAAGGGTAAGCCATCTACAATAATTAAAGGATTGTTTCCACCCGCAACAGAAACATTTCCACGGATTACGATATTGGAATTTCCTCCAGGTCGGGCATCTCCAAGGTTCACCTGTACTCCTGCTGCACGTCCTCTTAATAATTCCGAGACATTCGTAGTTGGGAGTTTATTGGCTTCCTCTACATCTACACTGACAACAGACCCGATTACATTACTCTTCTTTTGGCTTCCGTATCCTACTATGATTACTTCCTCCAAAGACTCGGCATCCTCCACCAAAACAATGTTGATATTGTCATAAGAGCTTACCTCTTTTTCTTGTGTCTTAAATCCAATGGAACTAAAGACTAAAGTTTCTCCTGTGGCAACAGAAATCTGAAAGTTTCCATCGAAGTCAGATGTTACCCCATTCGAAGTTCCTTTAACGAAAATATTAACGCCCAAAAGAGGATTGTTATTTTCGTCAAATACCGTTCCTGAGATATTTTGCTGAGCAAATACCATCATCGGAAAGACTATTAAAAAAACCGTTTTTAAATAATTCATTCGACTAATTAAATTGAAACATTTTAAATATTAGGATCCCTAATATAGGAAAATGGATAGATGTAGGGTTTTTTGAAAGGAGCAACAAATTGACTCAAAGATCAGATCAAGGCATCAAAAAACTGTTTATCAGTTTTTTAGCACTCATAAAATTAATTAAAAAATTTTAATGCAGAGGGTGTTTGTAGAGGTGTAATTTAGGCGATAGAGAAGATGTAATCTACTAATTTGTCATCTTGTTTAAGCTGCAATTTCTTCTTTAGACGGTAGCGTTTCATCTCTACGCTTTTTAAAGTAATGTTTAAAAGCTCGGCAATCTCCTTGCTGTCCAAATTTACCCGGATGTAAGAAATTAAGCGAATATCTTGTGGCGTAAGTTCTTTATGAAGGGCTTTAAGTTTAACAATAAAGTTATTATCCAGTTCATTAAAAGACTTTTCGAAATTACGCCAATCGTTCTGATTGTTTAAACTCTTCTTAATCAAATTCATCATTTGCTGGATCTTTGGATCCAGGTGATTCAAGGGCTCCAAAGTTTCCTGCACCCTGCTCATTACAGTGTTGTTTTTGATGATACTTTGATAGGTAAAGGTTAGCTCTCTCTTTTTTTGATAGAGTTCCTGTCTCAGTTGGTCATTATTGGATTCGGACTGCTTATTTTTTTGACCCAAACTTTCCAGCAGGGCAATGCGTTCCGCCTTTTCTTCCTTCAGTCGAACTTGTACTTTCCGATATCGGCTGGCCATACGAAAGACAAAATAAACCACTACAGCAATTGCAGTGATATACAAAAGCACCATGGCATTGGTCAGATACCAAGGGCGTGCAATTGTAAAGGGATAAGAATAGACAAAGTCATTTATCTGATTCGCTTCCTTATAACGCAGCTCAAAAGTGTAAGACCCGGGCTTTAACTTGTAGTATTCTTGATTCGACTCTAGAGACCAAGGGCTCCACTGATCCGACACCCCTACTAATCGGGACTGAAAAAAAATCGGCTCGTGTTTTTGAAACTGCGGGATACTGTAATGGAATTGTATAGAGTTTTCCGAGGGCTTTAGCTTGGAGCCATCTGTTTCAATAGGAATAGAACTCCATTGGTCGTCTCTTAAAATAGTTATGCCACTAACCGAAGGCTTGAGGGACGACTTTTTCTTTTTGGGTTCCGATCCAATGGTTATAAAACCATCGCTAAGCCCCACCAAAAAATCGGTTGGGGAGAGTGCATGTACATTTTCAAATCCAGGGTTTCCTAAGTTTTGTAAAATAACTGGAGGTAAGTAGGTTTCATTTACCAACAACTTTTGATTCAGGTCATGTGTGCTCAGCTT
>WTJH01000122.1 GCA_011524915.1 Flavobacteriales bacterium
GGATCTAAAACTCTGAAGTAAAGAAGATTTCGAGTTCGGGATATTTTTGTTGAGTCATTTGTAGGGAAAAGGCAGAGTCTGCCAAAAAGACGAGTTGGTCGTGTTTGTCTCGTGCCAAAAACTTTTGTTTCACCCGTTTAAATTCGTCGAATTCCGGGCTGGGATTTTCGGGTTCTCGGATCCAACAGGCTTTGTGTACATTGAGGTTTTCAAAGGTACATTGGGCGCTATATTCGTGTAGGAGGCGGTATTGGATAACTTCGAACTGGAGGGCACCTACGGTTCCAATGACTTTCCGGCCGTTGAGGTTGAGGGTAAACAACTGGGCTACCCCTTCGTCCATCAGTTGGTCGATTCCCTTATGCAGTTGTTTGGCCTTCATGGGATCGGCATTGTTGATGTAGCGGAAATGTTCCGGGGAAAAGCTGGGAATTCCCTTAAAATTCAGACTTTCTTTAGCGGTTAGCGTATCGCCGATTTTAAAGTTTCCCGTATCGTGAAGTCCGACGATATCTCCCGGATAGGAGACGTCAACAATCTGCTTTTTTTCGGCAAAAAAGGCGTTGGGACTGGAGAATTTTAATTTTTTATTGTGTCGAACGTGGAGGTAGGGGGTGTTGCGTTCAAAAGTTCCAGAAACGATCTTAACAAAAGCCAGGCGGTCTCGGTGGTTGGGATCCATATTGGCATGGATCTTAAATACAAAGCCGGAAAAAGCCTCTTCCTGCGGGTCTACGGTGCGTTCTTCTGCAGCTTTGGGTCGGGGAGCGGGAGCAATTTCGATAAAGCAATCCAAAAGCTCTTGTACCCCAAAATTATTGAGTGCCGATCCAAAAAATACGGGTTGGAGCTGCCCCTCCAAATAGGCTTGGGCTTCAAAGGGGGGATAGACCCCTTCCAAAAGTTCCAATTCTTCCTGTAGCGTTTCTAGGGCGTGGGTGCCAATGGCTGCTTCCAACTGCGGGTCTTCTAGATCCTGAAAGATTTGTTGTTCCCCTATGGTTTGTTTGTTTTCGTCCTGAAACAGCAATACATCCTTTTTCCAAAGGTTGTAGATCCCCTGGAAATCTTGTCCCATCCCAATGGGATAACTCAACGGACATACCCGTAGGCCGAGTTTTTGTTCGACTTCGTCCAAGAGGTCAAAGGCGTCTTTTCCTTCCCGATCCAACTTATTGATAAAGACGATCATGGGAATGTTACGCATCCGGCAGACTTCTACCAATTTTTCGGTTTGTTCTTCCACCCCTTTGGCTACATCAATCACTACAATGACGCTGTCGACAGCCGTCAGGGTCCTAAAGGTGTCTTCGGCAAAGTCCTTGTGGCCGGGGGTGTCTAGGATATTGATCTTACGATCTTTATAGATAAAAGCCAAAACAGAGGTCGCCACAGAAATTCCCCGTTGGCGTTCAATTTCCATAAAATCACTGGTGGCTCCCTTTTTAATTTTATTGGATTTTACGGCTCCGGCTTCTTGTATGGCTCCTCCAAAGAGTAAGAGTTTTTCGGTCAGGGTCGTTTTTCCCGCATCCGGGTGCGAAATGATCCCAAAAGTTCTACGTTTACTAATTTCCGTGGCAAGTCCCATTCCAATAATTTGTGGCAAAAGTAGCAAAATGCATCCTTTTGGATCGAAGCGTTTTGTTTAATCTTTTTTCGGTATTTTTACGCAGCATGAAAGAAGAAAATGTCATATTGGTCGACGAACAAGACCGTCCTATCGGGCTTATGCCCAAAATGGAGGCTCATGAAAAGGCACTATTACACCGCGCCTTTTCGGTCTTTATCTTAAACAGTAAAGGGGAATTAATGCTGCAACAGCGTGCATGGGACAAATACCATTCGCCGGGTTTGTGGACCAATACCTGTTGTAGTCATCAGCGCGATGGGGAAACCTCTGTAGCAGCAGGGCTTCGTCGTCTTCAAGAAGAAATGGGTTTTCAGGCCCCTTTGGAAGAAGCCTTTTCCTTTATCTATAAGGCGCCATTCGACAATGGTCTTACCGAGCACGAGTTTGACCACGTCCTGATTGGTTATTCCGAAGAAGAACCTCAACCCAACCCGGAAGAGGTGGCTCATTGGAAGTGGATGCCCCTAGAGGCGGTCCATACCGATCTTCAACAAAATCCAGATCAATATACGGTCTGGTTTGCGATCATTTTCGAACGTTTCTTTCAGGAACTCCAAGAAAAAATTGCACTCTCTTAAAAAAAACTTGCTATGAATGTTACTGTAAGCCGCAAGGCTCACTTCAATGCAGCCCACCGGCTCTACCGTCCGGATTGGGATGCCAACCAAAATGAACAGGTCTTTGGGAAATGTTCCAACCCCTATTTCCACGGCCATAACTATGAGCTTATTGTCAGTGTTACTGGGCCCATAGACCCCCAAACCGGCTATGTGATGGATATGAAAGTCCTTAAAGACTTGATTAAAGAACATGTGGAGGATGCCTTTGACCACAAAAATTTAAATGAGCAGGTTCCCGAATTTAAAAACCTAAATCCGACTGCCGAAAATATAGTAGTGGTCATTCATCAAAAATTAAAACCCCACTTAACTTCGGATCAAGCCTTGGAGGTTACCCTCTACGAAACGCCACGTAATTTTGTTTCATTTAAAGGTTGATGTATGCTTAAAATAGGAAGTTCTA
>WTJH01000100.1 GCA_011524915.1 Flavobacteriales bacterium
TCTTTTTCCATGTCCGAAGTCCCCGAATAGCAAGATACGTAAAGATCAAATATTGAATACTGCTAAGGGTATAGCCTTTATAAAAGTAGAGGGGGATTGAAATCATATCCCCTAGGATCCAAAAATACCAATGTTCGATCTTTCGGCGAGCCATCAGCCACATTCCCACAAAAAAGATTCCGGTGGTAAACGTATCGATAGGGGAAGTCCAGGGATGCCAACGGTCGTTTAATAGGTAAACAGCTACTACCAATAGGGCTGCCGCAAAAAACAAACCGACTCCAAGGAAACGTTCCCTAGAATTCATGTGACTAATCGGTGTCTGTTCTGTAGTGGATGATTTTTGAGTCCAAAAATACCAGCCGTAAATACTCATCCCAAAATAATAGGTGTTGATGAGCATATCCCCCAATAAGTTCCATTGCCAGAGTAAATAGACATAAATTCCGGTAGAAATAAGTCCTGTAGGATAAACGCCTATTCTGTTCTGCTGTGCAAACCAAACGCTCCAAAGTCCGAAAACAATTGCTTTGGCTTCTAAAGCAATTTCAAGGGATGAATATTCGGCATAAGGCCCGAAGAAAAAATCAAAAAGAGGGGACATAAGCACTGCGATCGCCTTTAACGATTTTAAGAGTTAGCACAACGGCCTCTTCAGCTTCGAAGATCGCTCGGATTTCATCGGTAAGAAAATGCATTAAACGATCATAATCTCCATAGATCTGTGTGCTTAGGGGATTTTCTAGTATGGTAAATCCACCGGATCGCAAGCTTTTGATAAATGCTTTGATAGGCGTTTCAAAATCGTTTTTTAGGGGGGTTAGGGTCAGTTCTACAGATATGTTCATAATCCCAAATGTTCAATGGCTATGGAGGCGACATAAGCCTCTCCATAAAAATAATATAAATCGAAGTGTCGAAGGTTATCTCCTTCAATAAATGAGGCTGTACCCTGAGTATCCCCTACGCTAAAGGGAGCTACCCGTAACTGTTCCTTAAAGGAAATTCCGGGAATCCGTAGGGTTTTATATAAGGCTTCTTTGGCCGTCCACAATTGTACCAACCCTTGAGTTTCATCTCCCTCAAAGCTTTCTTGAGGATGATGAAAGCGCTTTTGAATTCGATGAATTTTCGGAGTAAATTGTTCTACATCGACTCCCAAAGGCGATTCGCTTCGCCCCACCAAAGCCATAGACTTACTATGAGAAATACTTATTTCTACTGAAGGGTACAGGGGGGCTCCATCTGAAGCGTATGTGATTTGATTCGGATCCAAAGCTAAAGCCTTACAAGCCTCCCGAACGGCCCAAAATCCTTGACGGTGAACTGCTGATTTCCGCTGTGCCAATCGGGGTTGAATGGCAGCTGGAAGTTCATCTATATTACGCTGGGTAAATTCTTCGGAATCTATGTGCCAAAAAATCGCTTGAAACTGTGGATCAGAAAGATGAGATTGAATTGGCATTACGAAAGAAAGACATTATTTTTGCAGCGTTTAAAGATACAATTATGGAAAAGAATTATTTGCCCTACAAAGTTAAAGACATCAGCCTTGCCGAATGGGGTCGCAAAGAAATCCTTTTAGCGGAAAAGGAAATGCCTGGACTGATGGCCTTAAGAGAAGAGTATGGCCCAAGTCAACCGTTGAAAGGAGCCCGAATTGCAGGTTGTCTGCATATGACTATTCAAACCGCAGTATTGATCGAAACACTGGTCGCTTTAGGTGCAGAAGTCACTTGGAGCTCTTGTAATATCTTTTCTACCCAAGATCATGCCGCTGCTGCGATTGCTGCTGCAGGAATTCCCGTTTATGCTTGGAAAGGAATGAACGAAGAAGAATTTGACTGGTGTATCGAGCAAACCCTCCATTTTGGAGAAGAACGTCAACCCCTCAATATGATATTGGATGATGGAGGAGATCTGACCAATATGGTTTTGGATCAATATCCCGAATTGGTAAACGAAATCCGAGGCTTGTCCGAAGAAACGACAACTGGAGTACATCGGCTATATGAACGCATGAAAAATGGTACTTTACCCCTCCCAGCCATTAACGTTAATGACTCTGTTACCAAATCCAAATTTGATAACAAATATGGCTGTAAAGAAAGTGCAGTAGATGCCATCCGAAGAGCAACCGACGTGATGTTGGCTGGAAAACGGGTAATTGTATGTGGCTATGGCGATGTAGGGAAAGGAACCGCTGCTTCCTTCCGAGGCGCCGGAGCTATTGTTACCGTGACCGAAATTGACCCTATTTGTGCATTGCAAGCAGCCATGGACGGATATGAAGTAAAAAAACTGACTTCTGCCCTACCTAATGCTGATATCGTAATTACAGCAACCGGAAATAAAGACATCCTCCAAGGAGAACACTTCCTTACCCTAAAGGACAAAGCTATAGTGTGTAATATCGGACACTTCGACAACGAAATTGATATGGCTTGGCTCAACGAAAACTACGGTCAAACCAAGTCCGAAATTAAACCTCAAGTAGATTTATACACCTTAGAAGATGGCAAACAACTTATCGTCTTGGCGGAAGGTCGTTTGGTGAATCTCGGTTGTGCTACAGGACACCCCAGTTTTGTGATGAGTAACTCGTTTACCAACCAAACCCTAGCACAGATCGAA
>WTJH01000095.1 GCA_011524915.1 Flavobacteriales bacterium
GCAAAAATGGCTTGTTTTTCGGCCTGAATTTGCTCCAATTCTTGGGCTTCGGCATAGGTGGTCGTCAGCGGCTTTTCGCAGATGACATTAAAATCGTTTTCCAATAGTTTTTTGGCCATCGGAAAATGCAAAAAATTCGGGGTTAATACCGAAATAACTTCCATTCGTTCTTCGGGAGGAAGCGCATTTTCGCCTGCAATCAAGGCATCAAAATCAGGGTATACCCGTTTGGGGTCTAATTGTAGATGCGCCCCAAAAGCAGCGTTTTTTTCAGTATTTATATCAAAAACACCCCCGATAAGTTCGTATCGGTCAAACATTTGGGCAGCGATTCGGTGGACAATTCCAATGAGTGAATCGGGCCCGCCCCCGGCAATTCCAAGTCGGATTTTAGACATTTGGTTCTTCAATTTTTTCGTTCTTAAAACTAATGAAAAATAAGACCAAAACGACTAGGGCAAAGCCTGCAGGAAGCATCCAAATTTGAGTCCAGTCGTGACTGCCATCTGCCAAAGCATATTGGTCGGTAATGTAGCCCGCTGTTCGGAAACCGACCAGCATCCCTAAGCCATAGGTGGCCAGGGTAATGAGTCCCTGAGCGGCGCTTTTATAGGTTTCTCCGGCTTTATAGTCGGTATAGATTTGTCCGGAAACAAAGAAAAAGTCATAACAAATTCCGTGTAGGATAATACCAAAAATGAGCATCCAACTTTGAGCCCCTACATCGCCATAAGCAAAAAGGATATATCGCAACACCCAAGCGATCATTCCCACCGCCAAGGTTTTTTTGATGCCATAGCGCTTCAAGAAGATGGGAAGTAACAGCATAAACAAGACTTCAGAAGCCTGTCCAAGGGTCATTTTCCCAGCGGCAGCTTCCATGCCCAATTCGTTCAGAAACTGATTGGCATGCTGATAATAGAAAGCCAAAGGAATACAAATCAATACAGAGGCGATAAAAAAGATCAGATAACGACTGTCTTTTAAAAGTTCTAAGGCATCGAGTCCAAGAATCTGTCGGATACTGGGATTTTCTTGACCCGCAGCTTGGGGGGGAGTATCGGGTAAGCTAAAGGAAAATAGACCCAAAAGTGCCGCTGCACCCGCGGTTAAGAAAAAGGTGAGTTGGAGGGTGTTTTGGGCTTCCCATTGGAGCGTTCCGATCAAAAGTCCCGCAACAATCCAACCGACCGTACCCAAAACTCGGATGGAGGCAAAGTCTTTTGCAGGGTCTTTCATCTGGTTAAAAGCGACAGAATTGACCAAGGCCAAGGTGGGCATATACAGGATCATATAGATCAGGATATAGGGATAAAAACTGCTGAAATCACTAGCAATGCCCGCAGCATAGAGCAAGCCCGCACCAATCAAGTGCAAGACCCCTAATATTTTTTGAGCGGCAAAATAGCGATCGGCAATGAGGCCGATGATAAAGGGGGCAACAATGGCTCCGATGGATTGGGTTTCATAGGCCATAGCAAGCTGACCTCCACTGGCTCCAAATTGTTGGGTTAAAAAAGTTCCCATGGTCACAAACCAGCCTCCCCAAATAAAAAATTCGAGGAACATCATCACCGACAGTTGAATTCGAGTATTTGTTTTCATGTTTCGTTCAATTGGTTTTTAGTTCTTGTATGTTTAAGTCAATTCCTTTCCGAGGCGAATCAATAGGTCTCTGGTCGCCAAAATTCCTGCTTCTTCCGACAGGCGATTTCCTTCGTATTCGACTCCTATAAATCCAGTATAATTTTGTGCTTTTACGAGTTCCAACATCCGTTTAAAGTCGATGGTCGTTTCTTGTCCTTGCGCATCAAAATCGTAGGATTTTGCACTGACGGCAAAAGCACGGGGCATCATCTCGGCCACCCCTTTGTAGCGGTCATAGGATTCTACACAACTCGTATCCCAACGCGAATTGCCTTCTCTTTTTAAACAGAAATTTCCAAAATCGGGAAGCGTACCACAGTTGGCTAGGTTAACCTGTTCTAGAACTTCCATTAAATATTGCCCATGGGAAGAAAGATAGCCGTGATTTTCGACCAATACATTGATCTTATAATCTTTGGCATAGGCGCCCAAAGCGGCCAGACTCTTTTGGGATTGTTCTTTCCAAGTTTCTACATCAAAAGCCCCAAAAAGGTTGATCCGGATGGAATGGCAATTCATAGCTGCTGCTGTTTCGATCCAAAATTTATGGTTTTCTACTCCGGCTTGTCTTTTGGCTTCATCGGCATCGGAGAGGTCTCCTTCGCCATCGATCATGATCAAAAGGTTTTCTTGTTTATGAACCTGGGCCAGTTCGTTGTTTTGAGAAATAAAATTTTGAGCTGCCTGAGCTGATTTCTGCCCCTGAAGTTCAGGATACAAACCCGCCACATACTCGAGTCCACTAAATCCCCATTTGGCCGCTAAAGCTGCAAAATTGTAGGGGCTTACTTGTCCAGATTCGATCATGCGATGAATGGACCATTGGGCCAAGGAGAGTTTAAAAAATAAGTCTTGGGGTTTAAAGGCTTGGGCGTATTTGGGTTTGGGATTGGCACAAGCCCATTGAAGTGCTGTGGTAGCTCCTAAAGTTCCCAGTCCCAGTTGTTGAAGAAATATGGATCGTTTCATTTTTGTTGATTATTTAGTTTAGGGACCTCAAAATAGTATATCTGATCAAAAAAACAGCTAATAATTGCAAGTTATACGATTCTCAAGATTATAATTGAATATATTTGAGCAACAAACGAAACGAAACAAATCACAAATTACCATGGAAAATTCTTTTGACGCTATTGTCGTAGGAACCGGAATTAGCGGGGGCTGGGCAGCTAAAGAACTATGCGAAAAAGGCTTGAAAACCTTAGTGTTGGAACGCGGTCGGATGGTGAAGCATATAGAAGACTATCCCACTATGCACAACGATCCTTGGGACTACCCCGCAGGCGATACCATCACCAATGAAGCACGCCAAAAACAAGCAAAACAAAGCCGAACAGGCTATACTACAACTGAATCTCGAAAACACTTTTTTGTAGACGACCTGATTCATCCCTACAACGAGGTCAACCGATTCGATTGGATGCGCGGCTACCACGTGGGGGGACGCTCCATTATGTGGGGGCGCCAAAGTTATCGGCTGAGCGATTTCGATTTCGAAGCCAACCTCAAAGATGGGATTGCTGTCGATTGGCCCATTCGATATCAAGATTTAGCTCCTTGGTATGACTATGTGGAGCAATACATTGGAGTTAGTGGTGAAAACTTAGGGTTGCCTCAACTGCCCGACGGAAAGTTTTTAAAACCCATGGAACTCAACTGTGTGGAAGATGTTCTTAAAAGCAGTATTGCAGAAAAATATGACGATCGATTGTTGACTATCGGCCGAACGGCTCATATCACTGAGGGGACAAAACCCGGTTTGGGCCGAAACAGCTGTCAGTATCGCAACCGCTGTATGCGAGGCTGTCCTTTTGGGGGGTATTTCAGTAGTGTTTCTTCTACACTTCCAGCAGCAGAAGCGACTGGAAATATGACACTAAGACCCAATTCTATCGCCTACGAAATCATGTATGATGCCGATACCAAGCGTGCGACAGGAGTTAAGGTGATCGATGCGGAGACTAAGGAAACCTATGAGTTTAAAGCCAAAGTTGTCTTCTTATGCGCTTCGGCTGTAGCTTCTACATCCATTCTTATGCAGTCCAAATCGGATCGTTTTCCGAACGGAATGGGGAACGATAGTGGCGAGTTGGGACACAACCTGATGGACCACCATTTTAAAGCGGGAGCCCGAGGTACTTGGGATGGCTTTGAAGATAAATACTATACCGGGCGACGCCCGAATGGGATCTATATTCCCCGTTTCCGAAACCTCGGAGGAGCCACCGATCAGCCAGACTTTGTTCGCGGCTATGGCTACCAAGGCGGCGGCGGTCGTGGGGCTTGGACCGATGCGGTAAAAGAGATGGCTTATGGAGCCGACTTTAAAGCTGAAATCCTAAAGCCGGGCGGATGGACCATGGACCTCAACGGATTCGGTGAAATTTTACCCTATCACGAAAATTATATGACCCTAGACTACGATCAAAAAGATGGTTGGGGTCTTCCCACGGTAACTTTCGATGCTGTTATTCGTCAAAACGAATTAAACATGCGAGAGGATATGAAAAAACAAGCGGTTGATATGTTAGAAGCTGCTGGTTTCCAAAATGTCGAAAGTTATGACGGGGATTATGCGATTGGTTTAGGAATTCATGAAATGGGAACTGCCCGTATGGGTCGCGATCCAAAAACATCCGTATTGAATGCCAATAACCAGTTACACGATGTGCCTAACGTTTATGTTACCGATGGTGCGGCGATGACATCGGCCGGAAACCAAAATCCATCACTGACCTATATGGCCTTGACGGCTCGTGCAGCAGCACATGCAGTGAGTGAATTGAAAAAAATGAACCTATAATTCGAAGATGATGAATAGAAGAACAGCCCTTAAAAACTTAGGATTATCGGTAGGAGCACTCGGAATGGCTCCAGCCATCGGAAGTCTGCTCCAAAGTTGTGAAACAGCCCCAAGCTGGACGCCCCAATTTTTTAGTGGAGCTCAAGCGCAGCTTTTAGAATTATTGGTAGAAACCATTATTCCTGAAACAGATATTCCGGGAGGCAAGTCTCTTCAACTTGCACCTCAATTGGACCTTATGGTGGCTACGGTTGCTGAAGAAGAGCAAAAGCAAATTTTGACGCAACTCTTCGACCAGTTTACAGCTTCTCTACAAACCGATCATGGAGGGATTGCCGTTTCCAAAGTCCAAGCAGCGCATATCGATGCTCAATTAGCGAAATATTTAAGAGCAAGTGCGGAACAGCAACAAGCTTGGTCAACCGAAATCGATGCAGCAGAGGAAGCTAATAGTCCGCTTACGGACGAAGCGGCATCCTATTTATTTGCGGGTCAGATTCGAAGTTTAACCGTTCGCGTATTTAAGACCAATGAATATATAGGCGAAAATGTTTTGGCCTATGCACCCATTCCTGGGCAGCAACAAGGCTGTGTGGATCTTCAGGAAACGACTGGCGGAAAAGCTTGGTCTTTATAGCGTTCGTAAATACTCGGCTAGGGCTCGAGCCTCTTCTTGGCTGAGGTTTTGATTGAGCATTAACACATTATTATACTCTTTGAGGAGGGCCTTAGCAATAGGGTCCTCTTTAAGCATTTGGGTGGGGTTGAGCATGATGTTAAGCACCCAGGCTGGATGCCGGCGCTCATAAATACCTTGCATGGCGGGGCCTATAAGTCTGGCATTGGTTTTATGGCAGGCAGTACACTTCTGTTTAAAAGTCGCTTGGCCAACCGCAGCTAAGTCCTGATCGATATCTTTTGGGAATTCAAAATCTTTGATGGGTCCCATACCTGTATTGTCTAAGTCCACTGGAGTTTTTTGCACTTCTTTCTTCCCTTTTTTGGAAGTTTCCACAGGGACGCGTGTATATTCGAATTTTTCTTTTTTGGGCGATGGCCCTCCGCATGAAAATATCAATGCGAATCCAAATAAGGCGACAATTTTTTTCATAGATCAATCAATAAAGGATTAAAATTAGTATAGTTTTGAAAACAAAAATATGTTTTTAAAAGATTTTGAGATTCGTTGGAACGATCTAGACGCCAACAGACATTTAGCCAATACCAGTTTTTTTGCCTTTGCCAGCAATACGCGAATGGCTTTTTTAAACAGCATTGGTTTTGGTCATGCCTATTTGGAAAAACATCAGATAGGTCCCATTCTCTTTTATGAAAAAATGCATTATTTCAAGGAGTTTAAACCCGACGAATTGGTTAAAGTGTCCTTGGAATTAGCGGGTTTAAGCGAAGATGGCCGTTTTTTCGAGTTCTACCATAATTACTATACTGCTACGGGGGTCAATAAAGCTCGCGGGAATGTTATGGGGGCTTGGATGGACCTCAAAACTCGAAAACTTACTCCGCTGAAAGCTGAGGCGATGGCCTTTTATGATGCGGTCCCCAAAGCAGAAAACTTTCGAGTATTGACTCCAGAAGATACGCGGAAAGAACTACAGATGCCTAAGGATATTGAGCTTTAGGCAGCTCTTTTTTTAGACTTAGAGGTTCGAACAGAAACCATATAAACCCCTCCAAAAATAAGTGCACAAGCAGCGATTTTAATAGGCGTTAGGGTATCGGCACCCACCCATAGCGCATAGGCAATGGCAATGATGGGTTGTAAGTAAATAAAGGCGCCTACAGTACTGGGAGGAACCGTTTGGAGGGCATATACATTAAGCAAGTAGGTGAGGTAGGTGGTGCAGAGAATCACAAATCCCATACGCCAGATGACCTCCCAGGGAAGGGTGCTCCACTGGACTTGAGAAAATTCTCCCAAAGTAAGCGGCCAGCTATACAAAAGGCCTAAGGTAAACATCCATTTCATGAGTGTAATGACATGGTATTTTTGGGTCAGGGGTTTTATCAGGACTAAGTAGCAGGCAAAGCTGCTGGCGTTTATAAAAAACAAAAAGTTCCCCAAAGGAATATTTGGGGCATCGACTAAGGCTGTTTTTCCCGTAAAAATCAGCAATAATCCTCCTACAAATCCCAATACGATTCCCAGTACCTTAAGTAGAGTGATGCGTTCTTTTAAGAATAGAACCGATAAAATCAATACTCCAATGGGAGTAAATCCTACAATAACTCCGCTGTTGATGGGTGTGGAGAGTTCCAATCCCTTAAAAAAGGAAAGCATATTCAGGCACATCCCAAAAAACGCACAGATGGCAAGGCGTTTCCAATCGGACCGATCAATTTTTTCGGAAGGGATCAACAGACTCGAAAGCCAAAAGAGCACGGTTGCTCCTGCCAAGCGGAGCATAATAAATCCAAACCCTTGAATGTATTGAGGCATCACCACCTTGGCGATGGTATGATTAAGACCATAAATCGTGGTTGCCGTAAAGGTGGCTAAAAGGGCAAAGACGTAGTTTTTATTCATCTAAAGCAGATTTCATAGCGGCTACCGCAGCGGCCGAATTCCCGATCACTACCTGAGTAGGAGTGAGCAAAACAGGACGTTTAAGAAAGGTGTAGTGCTCCAACAAGAGGGCTTTAAAATCTTCTTCGTTTAGCTTTTGATCTTTTAGATTACGTTGCTTGTAGAGCTGGGCTCGCTTGCTGAAAAGGGCTTCATAGCTTCCACTTTTGGCCACCAATGCTTCCAAATCGTTTGCTGTTAGGGGGGCTTTTTTGATGTCTACCTGGACCACACTTTCGGACAATTGTAGCTCTTGGAGGATGCGCTTACATGTGGAGCAGCTGCTGAGGAAGTAGAATTTTTTCATAGAATTAAAAACAACTACAAAGCACGTGATTTTTTTGTTTCTACATCAAATGATGCCCCAGAATAAAATACCTTTGTGCCCAAATAGGAACCTATGAAGAAAGCGATGCAATTCAATACAGCAGTGATCCACGGGGGGCAATCGCCCGACCCAGCTTATGGAGCTGTAATGCCCCCCATTTATCAAACCTCTACCTATGCTCAATCCACTCCGGGAGGGCATAAAGGATTTGAATACAGCCGCACCCACAATCCTACCCGAAGCGCTCTTGAAAATGCTTTTGCAAGTATTGAAGGGGGAGCGTTTGGTTTGGCTTTTGCTTCGGGATTAGCCGCTATGGATGCAGTGATGAAACTACTACAACCGGGCGATGAAGTCATTTCTACCAACGACCTTTATGGAGGTTCGTATCGTCTGTTTACCAAAATATTTGAACCTTTTGGGATCCGTTTTCGTTTTATAGACCTACAGCAAGCCGATCAGTTGGAAGAACATATCAGTGCAGCTACGCGCTTGATCTGGGTGGAAACACCAACGAACCCCATGATGCAAGTTGTCGATATTGCTGCCATAGCTCGGCAAGCCAAAGCCCATAATGTATTGTTGGCAGTAGACAATACTTTTGCGTCTTCTTATGTGCAAAATCCTTTGGCCCTAGGTGCCGATATAGTAATGCATTCGGCTACTAAATACTTGGCGGGACACTCGGACGTGGTTTTAGGAGCCTTAGTCGTCAATGATGAAGAATTGGACGAACGCTTGCGATTTATCCAAAATGCCAGCGGTGCTGTTCCGGGACCTATGGATTCTTTTTTAACGCTAAGAGGAATAAAAACCTTGCATGTACGTATGCAAAGACATTGCGAAAATGCGGCAGCAATTGCCAACTATCTGGCAAAGCACCCCGCTATAGAAAAAGTATATTGGCCCGGCTTTGAAAGCCATCCCAACCATGAGGTGGCAAAAACTCAAATGAATGGCTTTGGCGGAATGTTGTCTTTTATCCCTAAAGGAGCCGACTACAGTAAAGCCATTCGGATTGTAGAGCATTTAGAATTATTTACCCTAGCCGAATCTTTGGGAGGAGTAGAAAGTTTAGCCGGACATCCCGCAAGTATGACGCATGCTTCTATACCGAAAGAAATCCGGGAAAAAAGTGGGGTTGTAGATTCGCTCATTCGCTTGAGTGTGGGGATCGAAGACGTTCGGGATCTGATCCAAGATTTGGAACAGGCCTTGTCTGCCTAGCTTTCGTACCTTTGCACTAATGCCAACCCAAGCTTCGAAATCCGTATTTTTTGCTTCCGATCATCATTTGGGTGCGCCGGATCGGGAGAGCAGTCTTCCACGCGAGCAATCTTTTGTCGCTTGGCTGGAGGCTATAGCTCCCCAAGCGGAGGCCCTATTTTTGGTGGGCGATCTCTTTGATTTTTGGTTCGAGTATAAGTCTGTGGTCCCCAAAGGCTTTGTTCGAGTGTTGGGAACTTTAGCCAAACTTGCCGATAGTGGATTACCGATCTACTACTTCGTAGGCAACCACGACTTGTGGATGCGCGACTACTTTAAGACCGAATTGGGAATTCCTGTATTTCATACGCCTCAAGATTTTAGCTTTCAGGGAAAGAGTTTTCTGATCGGACATGGCGATGGCCTTGGCCCCGGAGATACCGCCTATAAACGAATGAAAAAGCTGTTTACCAATCCGGTAGCTCAATGGTTTTTTCGATGGCTACATCCGGACTGGGGGGTACCCTTAGGACAGTATTTATCGGTTAAGAATAAACTTATCTCGGGAGACGAAGACGTCCATTTTTTAGGAGATTCCGAAGAGTGGTTAGCTCAGTATAGTCGTCGAAAACTCGCCCAAAAACACCGGGACTATTTTATCTTTGGACACCGGCATTTACCCATGGAAATTCAAGTCTCGGAAAGCAGTACCTATTTTAATTTGGGCGATTGGATCGAGCATTTTACCTATGGAGAACTCAAAGACGGTACTTTTTCACTTAAAACCTGGGCACCCGAAAAGCTATGATAGAATCTCAAAAACTCGTCTATGAAAAAACAGTATTGGTGGGTATCATCAATGCCCAACAGGATGCCGACCAATCCAAAGAATTTTTAGACGAATTGGCTTTTTTGGCATTTACGGCCGGAGGAGAGGTCGTTAAGCGCTTTACCCAAAAAATTCAACTTCCGAATCCTAAAACCTTTATCGGTTCCGGAAAAATGGAAGAAGTAGCTGCCTTTGTCAAAGCCGAAGAAGTTTCTACCGTAGTTTTTGACGACGAACTTACCCCTGCCCAACAAGGGAATATAGAAAAATTACTCCGCTGTAAGATCCTCGACCGTACCGGTCTGATCTTGGATATTTTTGCCCAGCGGGCACAAACCAGTTATGCTCGAACCCAAGTGGAGTTGGCCCAATATCAGTATCTACTACCCCGTCTAAAGGGGCTTTGGACACACTTGGAACGCCAGCGTGGAGGGATTGGAATGCGAGGTCCGGGAGAAACCGAAATTGAAACCGACCGCCGGATTGTTCGGGATAAGATTTCATTATTAAAGAAAAAATTACTGACCATAGATAAGCAGATGGCCACCCAACGGGGGAATCGAGGCGCTTTGGTTCGAGTGGCCTTGGTAGGGTATACCAATGTGGGAAAATCCACCCTGATGAATGTGATTTCCAAAAGTGAGGTCTTTGCAGAAAATAAACTTTTTGCAACCCTAGACACCACCGTACGGAAGGTTGTCGTTGGGAATCTGCCGTTTTTATTGAGCGATACGGTAGGGTTTATTCGCAAGTTGCCCACGCAGTTGGTCGAGTCTTTTAAGAGTACCCTAGACGAGGTGCAAGAAGCAGATTTATTGTTGCATGTAGTCGATATTTCACATCCCAATTTCGAACATCATATCGATTCGGTGAATGAGATTTTAGCCGAGATCAAAAGTTTAGACAAGCCCACCTTGATGGTGTTTAATAAGATAGATGCCTACCAGCCCGAAGCTTGGGACCCCGAAGACTTGCAGGTGGAACGTAGCGAACGGCATTTTAGCTTGGCCGAGTGGGAACAAACATGGATGCACCGAGCCAATGGGAAAGCCTTGTTTATTTCGGCATTAAATAAGGAAAACCTTCAAGAATTTCGGAAACGAGTATATGCCGAAGTCCGAGATATACATACCACCCGTTTTCCCTACAATCATTTTTTATATCCCGAAGAACTGGTAGAGTTTGATGTATAAGGGATAGCCCCCAACAGTACTACGGGGAAATGATCCGAAAAGCCCTCAAGTAGTTTTCCTTCCCTATGTGTTCTATAGGGATAGCCTCTATAACGTCCTTCAGGAGTCACCAGCCAACTGGGTTTAAA
>WTJH01000171.1:0-4954 GCA_011524915.1 Flavobacteriales bacterium
TAATTCTTTATGAATGTCCAAAATAGCTTGTTGAGGTCTTGGAATTCGGTGATCGTCTGGGTACCGATCCACATGAGCTTGAACGGCAGGAAGTACCCCTTCGAGATTTTGGGCCAATTCCAACATAGAGTATAGGTTCTTATTCTGATAAGCCTTCCAGAGTTGGGAAAATACATCCGGCCTTGAGAGGATTTTCCCCCGTCTGAAGGTGTCTTCTAATTCCGTTTGGTCTAACCCTCCGAATCCCCATGGCGTTTGCTCGGGTGGACAAATCCAGTACAACGGATTTCTCTTACTCTGCTGCTGTATATAATCCACCAAAAACCAAAAATTGGTCTGACAAAAAAGATCCTGCTCAAACCAAAGACAGATAGGGATTGTGGGCGCAATACTAGACAACTGATCCAATGGGTGCACCGTATGGGTATAATAATCTGCAATAGAAAACTCGGGATATGTATCAGAAATATGAGCCGCTCGGTTTTCAAAAAAAGATGGAAGCGAATCGGCCTGAACAGGCCCTTCAATCAAACATTCTCGAAAGACCACAATGTTTTGACCCATCGATGGAGGAAACTGATCTGCTAGGGCATCTCCGTTTAAAATATGATAGCAGTCTTTTGGATCTAGCATTAAGGACTATTCAAAATTATCTGAAGCTACAATTTAAAAATTTTCAATGATCCCAGGATTTCCATTATCTTGGTTATTCTTGAAATAGATGATGAAATACATTTGGTTGATTTGGGGAAGTATTTGGATGTTTACCAGTCGCTGTTCGAATGATATTCCCGCCGAAATAGTACCGGATCCTCCCGAGTTTTTTTTAGGTGCAGACCTGTCTTATGTAAATGAGATGGAGGACTGCGGAGCCGTTTATAAAGACTCCAATGCTAGGGCTGCAGATCCCTACCAAATTTTTGCGGATGCAGGGGCAAATATGGCTCGATTCCGCTTATGGCACGACCCCCAATGGACCAACTACTCTACTTTAGAAGATGTAAAAAGGGGACTCCGGCGAGCCAAAAATCAGCAGTTCAAAACACTACTGGCCTTCCACTATTCGGATACCTGGGCCGACCCTCATAAACAACAAATCCCGAGGGCATGGACCGATCACTTGGATGATCTGACAGCCCTCTCTCAAGCTTTATACAATTATACATTTGAAAGTTTAAGAGAATTTCATCAGGAAGGAATTCTCCCGGACATCGTTCAGATTGGCAATGAAATAAATTCTATGATTCTTCAAGAAGGAGAAGATAGTCAAACCCCCATGAATTGGGAAAGGAACGCTATGCTGCTTCAGGCAGGGATTCGTGCCGTTCGAGATTTTTCTACTCAAAACAATAGCACTGTTGCAATCATGCTTCATATCGCACAACCCGAAAATGCCTTGTGGTGGTTTGAGGATGCTACAACAGCAGGTATTGTGGATTATGATTGGATTGGTCTGTCCTATTATCCCAGCTGGTCTCGTTACAATTTAGATCAGGTGGGAGATGTTTTTGAAGTACTCATCCAACGCTATCAAAAAAAACTTATGGTCGTGGAAACCGCCTATCCCTATAGTTTAACGAACCAGGATCAAGCAAATAATATTCTTGGTGAAGACGCTTTGTTGGAAGGATTTCCACCGACTCAAGCAGGCCAACTGGCCTATCTTCAAACGCTAAAATCGAAAGTTCTGGAGGCAGGTGCTTATGGATTGTTGTATTGGGAACCTGCATGGGTTTCTACCCAGTGCCAAACCCTTTGGGGTACAGGTTCGCATTGGGATAATGCAACCTTATTTGATCATACAGGGAATCCAAATCTGGGGATGCAATTTTTTAACCCATAAAAAAAAGGTCCACAAAAAACAAAATGAAAATGCAGACCTTAGCCAAATACTTTAACAAAGATTTACTTCAAATATATCTGTAATGATATAGTCCTACAACCATCTCAATATGATGAGGTAATTAAAATTGACAGAAACGCAAAAAAAAGAATTTCTGAAGTAAACTATTCCGTGGACTTGATTCTAAGAAATTCTTGCTCCTCTTCCACCCAAACAAAATCACTGGTAACTCGTTTGGTAACAGGATTATAGAATAACTCCAAATATTTGATGATTCGGATTCCCTTGACTTTTACTTGAGCTATAAAAGAATGATAGTGATGCTTACTGTAGGGACTCATAAATGTGGTGTATGAGTTCCAGATAATATTCCGGGTATACTCGATATTTTTATACTTGTCATTTACGTGTGCCTTTATTTGCCCGTTGATGGTCTCTACATCCAGAGGAACCAAGCCATTTTGCCCTTGGTTCTTAAGTCGAATCATCTGTAAAAACCCTTCGTGCTCAGATACGATATCTTTAAGGCTGGGGGTGCTAGACTGATTGGCAATCTCTAACATGATTAGGTCCGGCTTGTTGCGCTCTTTTCGCAAGGCCTCTTCTTCTAAATAGAAGGTTTGATTTTCATTGTCCCAACGAAAATCACCATAAACCAACTGATTGAAAGGATTGTACTTCACCTCAACAAACTTGATCCGGTCCGTGTTTTTAACAATGGCACGAACGATAAAAGTATGATAATGATAGCGACTGGAATGACTGGTATAGGTGTGGTATGCATCCCAAATAATATTGTCGGTTACTTCAACAACATCAGGGTATTTTTCCTCTATAAAAAACCGGATCTTACGCTTGATTTCATTGATGTTGATCGGAACGATTTCACCATTTTGATGGTCTAAACCTTCATGTTCAGTAATAAAATCATCAATGGTTACATCAATCTTTAGACCTTGGGCTATGGATTGCATCCCAACACATAAAAATAAGAACCAGATATATTTCAACTTCATGTTTGACAGTACCTTAAATCGAACACCAAATATAAGGATTCGGTAGTTTACCTTAACAATAACGTTAATTATTGACTATAATTATGTTGAATGTAAAGTTCTTGGTACAAATTACCCTCCCTGCTGATGCGCCGGAACCAAATCTGAAACATCAGCTCCCTTGGGTCGAAGCGCAAGTCTGCAATAAGATTTTCCAGAATTGGCCTGAGATTCCAATACCACTAATTGACCCCCAACAGCATCCACAAGTTTACGATCATAATTCATCAGTTTGTAGCATGCTTCTACATCCCCAGTACCACGTAAAGGGCAATGCAAGTGAATTTGGGTGTGTACCGTATCCGATGTGGGTTTTTCAACTTTAAATAAATGTTGCCCGTCGGGAGGCATCATCCCCAACCAACGATCCCCAAGATCTTGTAAACTTTTAGAAGGACTCGGACGGTTGAGGAATACATTCAGCTGGGCCAAAATAGTAGTCATAAGATGCGTTAAACCGTTTAAAGTTCCCCTACGGGACAGAACCGCCAAAATCCTTAAACTTTGATTAAAGACTTTTTGTTTTTCTAAAAGTTGCTTGAGCATATTTTAATGAATAAAGTGCAGTTGAGCATCGGTTAATTTTTTGATTCGCAAGGTCCAAAAATCTCGAAAATAGTTTTGATACAAACGCCAAGGCACCCGCTGTCCTTGTTTCGGAAATTCGTGTGCAGCACGGTGGATATAACCCGAATTCAAATTTAACAAGGGAATCGTTTCTAGGGCTCCTTCTGGAACTTTAGGAACAAAATATTTAACTTTTTTCCGATCCATCAATTTCAATAATCGAGAGGCGTATTCGCTTGTTAAATCGCTCTTTAAAGTCCAAGATGCGTTGGTATAGCCAGCAAAAAAAATGCAATTGGGTAAATCACTCAACATCAACCCCCTATAAGCCAAGCTTTCAGAAACCTTAAATGCTTGTTGGTCTATACTGATCTGGGCCCCACCAAAAGCGAGTAATCGGAGTCCCGTTGCCGTAACAATAATATCTGCAGGGATCTCTTTTCCAGACTCCAGTCGGATCCCTTTTGGAGTAAAGCAATCTATTATATCTGTGACAACTTCTGCTTTACCGGCACGTATGGCAGCAAATAAATCTCCATCAGGTGCCACGCAAAAGCGTTGGTCCCAAGGCTTATAGTTGGGTTCAAAATGGGGTTGAGCAGGAAAATCTCCCAGCTGTTTTTGAGCCCCCTTCACCAAGAGTCTTTTCAGTGTATTGGGCCAGATTTTACAAGCCTGAAAAAATAAAATTTGGGTTACTATATTTTTAAAACGAATCAGTTTATGAGCGATTTTTTTCGGGAATATTTTCTTGATCCCCAAGGCCACAGCATCTCGATTCGGAAAAGCCCCTACATAGGTAGGCGAACGTTGCAACATCACCACCTCTGCTGCTTTTTCTGCTAGTTTTGGAACCAGAGTTACAGCTGTGGCACCACTTCCAATCACGACCACCTTCTTGTCCCGGTAGTCCAATTCCTCGGGCCATTGCTGCGGATGGACCACCGTCCCTTGAAACTGCTCCCTCCCCTTAAAATCCGGTGTATATCCACTTTGATAGTTGTAATATCCCGTACATACAAATAAGTATTTGGAAGAATAACTTTCCAAAGTATTGGTTTGGGTGTTGAGACATTGAAGTTCCCAAGTGGCTGTTGTCGTATCGAAATGAGCTTTTTGAACACTCGTCTGATACTGAATTTTATCGGCCAACTGATATTCTTCAACCGCTTCGTGCAGGTAGGAAAGAATGTTTGGAGCATCGGCAAAAGACTTCGGATTTTCCCAAGTTTTAAAAGAATATCCAAAAGTGTACATATCAGAATCGGATCGGATTCCGGGGTATTTAAACAAACTCCAAGTCCCCCCAAGGGCCGCCCGAGCTTCCAAAATTCGATAGGTTTTATCTGGATTTTTTCGTTCCAAATGACAGGCGGCTCCAATTCCCGAAAGTCCTGCTCCTACAATAATGATGTCTGTATGTCCCTCCATCTTTTTGATTAAAAGATACAAAATCAAAGAGAACCTTCTCAAGCATGAGATCCCCTCC
>WTJH01000171.1:5054-10666 GCA_011524915.1 Flavobacteriales bacterium
GTAAGGAATAAAACCATTCTCAGGACTAGTCCTACTTACTTCCCGTAAAAGGGCTAAGATCAAAAATCCTAAAATTCCAATGGCCCCCAGGGCAGCAAGCCATTTCCACAAAAAGTATTTCGGTTTCATCAAATAAATACACTTAGGTATTGAAAAATATCCCTAGCTACACTCAAACTTATTAATTTTGTGATTATTAGGGTATTTAAATTTATGAAAGCAAAGTTTTTGGTCTACTGCATGGCAGTAGTTTTGATGAGCACTGGATGTAAAAAAGAAGACATCACGTACAACGTGTCTCTTTCACCATTAATCGAAAATGGAACTGCGACAGGACAAACGGGGGTCGTAGCCGACGGAACCTCAATTACCTTTACGGCTACTCCAGCCGAAAACTATGAGTTTGTGGCTTGGGGGAATTTGCTTACAGGCCAACAATACACCTCCAACCCTTTAACGATTACTGTGGAGGAGGATCTAAATTTGGTGCCCATTTTTAGGAGGATAGAATATCGTTTAACCCTAAATACCCAAGGTTCTGGAAGTGTTTCCTTAGAAAACTTGGAAGCCGGTCAAAGTGGAACAGGTCCATTTTTTGGGGCTGGTACCCGCATACGACTTACGCCAACTCCAGAACAAGGACATATCTTCCAAAATTGGAATACCAACCTTGCCGATACCACGGCAATCAAAGAAGTAACGGTAGACGGAGACCTCAACCTAACCGCTAATTTCAATTACGAACTCGCTCAAAAACTCGTCGGTAGCTGGGATATCGATTTGGGGGGCGCATCCACTAAGGCCAATTTTAACCGTTTAGTACTCACTATTGATTATGGCTTAAACTGTTACTTTCAATTTTGGAATGCTTCCGGACAAAGAACCGCATTTGTAGCTCGTATTTTTATCTTTTCCAACAACAGTTTTCTAATCGGGAACGCCCTCTACTTCAGTCAAATAAGTTTCAACTCAAATCAAGAATTCTCAGGAACTGCAGCGGCAGTTACCCAAGACCCAGGGGCAACGCCAGTAGAAGCAAATTTACAGGTAGGAAACTCCTTGGATGTCAATTCTAGCGCTACACAAACCAATCTGGACTATACCCAAGAAGGGCTTCTTGAACCAACTCAAGCTACCAGCCCAAACGATGTTAGCACCACTGATCCCATCGCTGATGTGGTCTCATCTATCGTGTCTAACTCCATCAATCTCCCTCGAATACAGGCTTCGGAACTCTCAGGCAATTGGAATGTAAGAGAACTGTATGCCTTAGATGCCAATGACGAAATCCAACAAATCTACTCCACTCCCAACTGTGGAATGGCCTCTAATTATTTCGAGTTTTTAGCCAACAACCAACTCTCTTTTCAACAACGTTCGTTCTCTTTGGGAGGAACCACGTGTACGGGGTCTCCAACCGTTGTGGTCAACACCACGTATACCCTTAAAAACGAAGGGAATATCATCGCTTTTAGTGATCAAAACACCAATACACAACTGATACTGATCCGACCCTTATCCAACAATACTTTGATCGTTAAAATTGAAGACAATGGGACCTTAAGGAGTCATCAAGATCAAAGCTTAGGCTTTAAATTGGTTCGCGAAGCCCGTTTTATGGATTTTGACGGAGATGGGATGTTCGACGCTAGCGACCCCGACGACGACAACGATACCTATTCGGATGTGCTCGAAAACGAATTGGGCTCTAATCCCAAAAATGCAAATTCTATTCCGGATCCCAGAGCCATTTCTGCGGCCGATCTTCAAGGGAATTGGAATGTTAGAAATATTTATGATTTGGATAGTAATAGTGCCATCCAAACCACCTATTCCATCCCTGCATGTGCCGAACCCTATCTGTTCTACACCTTCCAAACCAGTAACAACGTAGTCGTTGGAAATCGAGGACTGAATAGTGCTGTAAGTAGCTGTACCGCCAATCCTACGCAAAACACCTATGCGTTTAGTTTTGCAGCTTCCAACACCCAACTGCACTGGTCGCAAGGGCAGTTACGTATTTTGAGTCGTACAGGAACCAATGTTTTGGTCGCTCAGCTTTTTGATGGACAAGGCAATGCTGTAGGTACACCTCCCCAGGCCTATCGCTTGGTAAAAGAAGCCCGTCTGATGATAGCCGACCTGGACGGTGATGGTGTGGCCAACGAATTCGATACGGACGACGATAACGATGGGGTTTCCGATACCGATGAAACTGCAGCAGGGACCGATCCTTTGGACGCAAGCAGTTTCCCTGATTTCGATGGAGACGGAATTGCAGACCCCACCGATACAGACGACGACAATGATGGATATACCGATCAGGCGGAAATCAATGCCGGCACCAACCCCAAGGATGCTTCGAGCTTTCCCCAAACCAATACTCCCCCACCAACACCTACCGTAAGCTTTGACCTGTATAGCAATTTTGTAAATACGGTGACGACCAATGGGTGTCAACCCATTCCTTTTGGGAATCGAGTGATCTACTACAAACAAAGTTCTCTGCAAACAGGGAGTTCTATCCTAAATTGGTACACAAGTTTCTTTGGGGGAAGTACCAGCGGTATACAAGTGGTGAGTACCGAACTGATCGATTCGCGCTTTTCTATTTTGAGTTCGGTTAATGCGGCTTTAAGTCTCTATGAACTGAATTTCTGGTATAATGATGACAACGACCAACTTTTATATGTTCAATTACTCCAAGGGTCGTCTATTGTCAATGACTACCTTATTTCTAATTACGCTTCTGTTGCAGCTCTAATTGCAGCGGTGCAAACCGATCTCGATCAGAACGCAGCCTTGAGTAGCTACGGGCAAACCGTTACTCCGACCCTCCAAGATGGAATCTATCGTTCCACGGGTCTACGCAAACAAACCGCTTACACGAACAGTGAGCAGGTCTTAGACTGTCAAAGTTATGGGCAGTACAATTGGCAAAATCATTTGAGTGAAAATGGCGTGGAGTACTTTTTGGTACAATCCGGACAATTGACCGGCTATATCCTGTATTTCCCCTCAGAATCTCAATCAACACGTGTATGGGATCTAACGGATTTCTTCTATACCAATGACCTCAATGGAGAGTTTAGAAGCCTTATTGGACTTCAGGCAACTCCTATTGATAGCTTTGTTCAATCGGATCGTAGTTATACCAATCCCTTGGTGATGCACTACCGATCCACCATGAACGGTCAAAACATTCGGGCCAAAACCCTATTAGAAAAAATCAATACCAGCGATCTGCCCTTTACGGCCGTAAACAACTTCCAAGGCATCGGGTTCTATGCCGACCCCGTCTACAGTCAATTAGATATTAATGATCCGGCTTCTTACCTCACGGTCTTTATTCAGGATGCCAGTAGATATGGTGTGGATCTGAGTTCTATTGATCCCAATAATTACACCTTTAATATCATTCCGGACAGTCAGTGGACGGCTCAGGCGGTGGCCTATGCTTCTCGGGTTTGTGACGATAACCGTATCGAAATCACCTACAAGCAATCGGCTTGGAACGAGCATCGAGTCACAGACTACAGTGTAGATATACCCTTATCGCTCAAAGTAATGTGGCACGAATTTGGGCACGATATTCTTAATCTACAGCATGTTTGTTTAGGGGATCATATCATGTCTGGAAGGCACCAAAACCCACAAATCATTTTTAATGCCAACGATTGTAATACCGAATATATCACCCTTTATGGAATGGGCTGGGATAACCTAGACCCCAAAAGAAATTTCCAAAGAGCCGTACAGGATATGTTCAATGGCACCAATCAAGCGCCCTTCAACTGTAGTGGTTCTAAGGGTACCGAAATTATATACTAGAGTATTCATGAAGCCCCATTTCTGGGGCTTCGTGGATTATTGCAATATCTTTAGTAAAGCTGGAACATCTAATTGTGTTCCATTGGATAAGCTATCGGGTACTTCAAACAATAATTTGCGGCTGATTCCTTTTTTGAGATATATTTTTTGACCAACGGCCAAGCGGACCCCACTTTTAGAAAAAGGACTCAGGTTGGGATTCATCACATTGGGAATAATCAATGGGATGGATTTAGCCGAAGAGTTCACCAAGGTAAAATCGATCTGTTTTAGGTTGGGTGGAGGAGGTGTAGTTTCGGTTTGTTTCTGAGCCCTACATAAAACCCGAACCTCGTCTGCACTAGGGTTGAGCAATCGCAATCCTTTCTTTGGGTTTAAAGCAACCGCTACTTTCCCTTGGGCTGCTAATCCAAATCCTCCTGTTTCTTTCGAATTTTCAAGATTTATAATTTGCACCCGAAGTTCTTTATCCGATTTGTTATGCAGAGAAACACTGTTGTAATCTCCCTCAGGAAGAATGTAGACAATAGAATCTTGAGCAGGAATTTCCAAACGCTCTTGGGCTTGAACATTACTTAAAAAGCTCAACAAAAAAAGAGAAGTAGCTAAAATATTTGTACTTTTCATTAGGTTTTTGATGTAAAATTAATGAATAATAGGCCTTTCTGTTTTATTTTTCCCATTCGAATTGTTTTTTGTTTGATTCCAATACTGGGAAGCTCGGTAGCCTTGGCTCAAACGCCATCCAACAAACCCGATGTAGTGGTGTATTTTACGGCCGATTGGTGTGTGCCCTGCCAAACCTATGGCCCCAAACTCAAAGGTCTCGCTAAAAAGGAAGAGGTTACAGTTCTAGTACAAGATCTAAGCGTACGAGCAGCATTCCAAACCAATCCATTGGCTCGTAAATATAAAGTACAAGCCATCCCTACCACCGTTTTTTTATACGGCGGAACAGAAAAAATTGAGGTAGGAGCCATTCCTACAACGCGGATCAAACGCTTGTTAGGAGTCCCTAAAGAACCCCGTAAACGATCGAAAAAACGGCCTTAAGCAAAACCTACAATTCTTTTTTTAGATAGGCTCTGATCTGGCCTTCGGTATGGATAACTTCCACCAGTTCATAGCCGTCCATCCCGAGTTTGTTTAGATTTTCCTCGGTGATATTGGGTTTTTTAAACAGCTTATTTTCTAAGATCTTATAGGAATATCGCTTCATATTAGGCTCTTCTTTTGGGTTGGGCATCGGGTATACGCCCAAAATTACCCCCGCCATCATAATCGAGATTATCGACTTCTAATTTACGTTGTTTTTCGGTTCGGGATTCTTCTAAAGAATAACGAGCCGCTAAAATAACCGCTCCAAAAACGGCCAATCCAATGACAAATAATACAGCACTTCCCATCACTTGGTCATTTGTTTTAGGTATCCCCCAGCCGCTAAAATGGAAGGCACCCAGATCCCTACATACATCCCCTCTTCGCGCTGGCCACTAAACCAAAGGCCCACGGAAAGGCAAAAGCTTACAAAGGCCGCACCGAGCAGCCAATAATCAGATTTTTGAAACATAGCTTTTTTCTTTTATAATATACGAAAAATCAGGCAGATAAACAAATAAGGGACGCCTCAGGGGAGTGTTCAGAATGTATTCCTAAACCAAAAGTATTCCTTAGGGGCGGAGAAGTTTATTCAGGGCCTCCACAGTTCCCTTTTGATCAATAGATAATCCCTCTTTTTGATGGGTTAAAACGCCTTGGGAGTTAAATACGCTAATGATATT
>WTJH01000133.1 GCA_011524915.1 Flavobacteriales bacterium
TTAAATTCAATTGGTTTTATAGTTGGTTATTAGTTCTTTAAACTGATCAAACAGGTAGGTGGCATCGTTTGGACCAGGAGCTGCTTCAGGGTGATATTGGACCGAAAAACAGTTGTGTCCAACCACCTCAATTCCGGCTACTGTATCATCATTGAGATGAAGGTGGGTGATGGCAACCGTATCGTGAGCCTCAGTAGCAGCCTTATCGATTGCAAAACCGTGATTTTGGGAGGTGATTTCTCCTTTTTTGGTTTTAAGATTCAGCACAGGATGGTTGATCCCGCGGTGTCCGTTAAACATTTTATAGGTAGGAATACCATTGGCTAAAGCAATAACTTGATGCCCCAAACAAATTCCGAATAAGGGCTTTTTCTCTGCTAAAATAGCTTTAGCTACTGCAATTGGACCTGCCAAGGGTTCTGGATCTCCAGGACCGTTAGACAAGAAATACCCATCAGGATTCCACGCTTGTAAGGTTTCAAAGGGGGTATCGTATGGAAATACTTTTACTTGTATCCCTCGAGAGGTAATATGGTTCAGGATATTACGCTTAACTCCTAAATCAAGAACAGCAACTTTAAGAGGAGCATCCTCATCTCCTAAAAGATAGGGTTCTTGAGTTGAGACTTTGGAGGCCAATTCAAGGCCTTCCATAGCGGGTTGCTCTTGAAGTTTGTTCTGAATTTCATCTAATTGATCCACTTCGGTAGTAATCGCGGCATTCATAGCCCCGTTATCACGGATATAGCGAACCAAAGCTCGGGTATCTACATCAGAGATCGTTAGTCGCTCAGCGGCTTTTAAATAGGCATCTAAGCTGTCATCAGCAGCGGGGCGCGAGTGTGGATAACTAAAGTTTTTACAAACCAAGCCTGCTATTTTGATCCCCTTGGACTGATCTTCTTCACTAAACACACCATAGTTTCCTATGTGAGCATTGGTAGTGACCATGATTTGTCCGAAGTAAGAAGGATCGGTAAAGATTTCTTGGTAACCGGTCATTCCGGTATTAAAACATATTTCGCCGAAGGAAGTTCCCTCTAATCCGGTTGTTTTTCCTCGAAATTGGGTTCCATCAGCTAGCAGTAAAACGGCGGGCTTTCTTTCGGTGTACTTCATCTGGTTTCGGTGTAAAATTAAGATAAAAAAAAGGACAAACCATAGGGTTTGTCCTTGAGAATTAATGAACCGTTAAACACCTGGGTGTTAGGCATTATCATCGGCGGATTCTTTAGCGTTATCAGCTGCTTCTGTTGTAGCTTCTGTTGCTGGTGCTTCTTGAACTTCCTCCACTGGAGCAGCTTCTTTTTTAGCACGACCCCGACGAGTCGATTTTTTCTTCGCTGGCTTTTCTGTGGCGTAGGTATCATTGAAATCAACCAATTCGATCATCGCCATAGAAGCATTATCTCCTAAACGATTCCCTAATCGGATGATTCGTGTATAACCACCAGGACGGTCGCCTACTTTTTGGGCTACAGGACCAAAGAGTTCGGTTACCGCATATTTGTTTCGAAGCGAACTAAAAGCTAAACGACGGTTGTGGGTCGTATCATTCTTAGCTTTGGTAATAATGGGTTCCACAAAAACCTTAAGCGCTTTGGCTTTGGTTAGGGTGGTGTTGATTCGCTTGTGTTCGATCAGACTGCAAGCCATATTGGATAGCATCGACTTGCGGTGGGCGGTCTTACGCCCCAAGTGCATTACTTTTTTTCCGTGTCTCATATCAGAGCTTTTGTGCGCTTAGCGCCTATTCTTTATCTAGTTTGTATTTGGATAAGTCCATCCCGAATTGTAATCCTTTTAATACAACTAACTCTTCGAGTTCGGTTAAGGATTTCTTTCCAAAGTTTCGGAATTTCATCAAATCGTTTTTGTTGTAGGATACCAAATCTCCTAAGGTATCCACCTCAGCTGCCTTCAGACAGTTCAGGGCACGAACAGAAAGATCCATGTCGGTCAACTTGGTCTTCAACAGCTGTCGCATGTGTAAAGACTCTTCGTCATAAGTTTCCGTTTGTGCAATCTCATCAGATTCTAAAGTAATACGCTCGTCTGAGAACAAAAGGAAATGGTGGATCAAGGTTTTGGCCGCTTCAGTGAGGGCATCCTTTGGATGTATAGATCCATCGGTGATCACTTCAAAAAGAAGTTTTTCATAATCCGTTTTTTGCTCTACACGATAGTTTTCGATGCTATACTTTACGTTCTTAATGGGGGTAAAGATAGAATCGATAGCAATTACTCCAAGAGCAGCGTTAGGATTCTTATTCTCCTCAGCTGGAACATATCCACGACCTTTTTCGATGGTGACTTCCATGTTCAACTGAACTTCCTTCTCAAGGTTACAGATAACCAAGTCGGGGTTCAACACTTGAAATCCAGAGATAAACTTTTGGAAATCTGAAGCTTTCAATTGCTCCTGTCCTCCAAAAGAAATGGTTACTTTTTCATTTTCAACTTCCTCAATCTGACGCTTCAAACGGATCTGCTTGAGGTTTAGGATAATTTCCGTAACATCTTCAACTACGCCAGGAATGGTAGAGAACTCATGCTCTACTCCTTCGATCTTTAGCGATGTAATGGCAAATCCTTCGAGTGAAGAAAGCAATACACGACGCAGTGCATTACCTACCGTTAAGCCATAACCGGGTTCCAACGGACGAAATTCGAATTTGCCTTCGAATTCGGAGGAGTCGATCATAATGACTTTGTCGGGTTTTTGAAAGTTTAATATAGCCATAGTGCGTAATTGCTGGGTTATTATTTAGAGTAAAGTTCTACGATGAGTTGCTCTTTGATCGCTTCAGGAATCTGTAAACGTTGGGGTGTGTTTACATAAGTTCCTTGCATGGTATCACGGTTCCAAGTCAACCACTCGTATACGTTGCTACTCCCGTCTAAAGAGTCGCTGATGACTTGTAGCGATTTAGACTTTTCACGAACGCCAACTACATCTCCGGTACGGAGTTGATATGAAGGGATATTTACGATCTCTCCGTTCACAGTGATATGACGGTGAGAAACCAACTGTCGAGCACCTGAACGAGATTTAGCGATACCCAAACGGTACACTACATTGTCCAAACGAGATTCACAGAGTTGCAAAAGCACTTCCCCTGTTACCCCTTTACTGCGACTTGCTTTTTCAAAGAGATTGCGAAACTGGCGCTCAAGAATCCCGTAGGTAAACTTCGCCTTTTGCTTTTCCATCAACTGGACAGCATATTCCGACTTTTTCCCTCGGCGACGGTTGTTTCCGTGTTGCCCTGGAGGGTAATTTCTTTTTTCGAATGATTTATCCTCACCAAAAATGGGTTCCCCAAATTTGCGAGCGATTTTTGTTTTTGGACCGGTATATCTAGCCATAGTTAAAATTTATGTGGCGGAACTGTGAATTAAGGTCTGATCCTTCGACAGCTAATTTCCGTCACTTGGTTAATGATCAATAATTATACACGTCTACGTTTAGGAGGACGACATCCGTTGTGTGGTAGTGGAGTAACGTCTACGATTTCGGTTACTTCGATACCATTGTTATGCAAGGTACGAATAGCCGATTCGCGACCGTTCCCAGGACCTTTAACAAACACACGTACTTTACGTAAACCTGCTTCCTGTGCAACTTTAGCACAATCTTCTGCTGCTGTTTGAGCTGCATAAGGCGTGTTTTTCTTCGATCCTCTAAAGCCCATTTTTCCGGCAGAAGACCAAGAGATCACCTCTCCTTTAAGATTGGTTAAAGAAATAATGATGTTGTTAAAAGAGGCGTTGATGTGAGCCTCTCCATTGGGCTCAACAACCACTTTACGTTTTTTGCTAGATGCTTTTGCTTTCGCCATAATCTAATGCTTATTTGGTTGCTTTCTTCTTGTTCGCAACTGTTTTACGTTTTCCTTTACGTGTACGTGAGTTATTCTTAGTACGTTGCCCACGAAGTGGTAAACCGGCACGGTGACGAATACCACGTTGGCATCCGATATCCATCAATCGCTTGATGTTTAATTGGATTTCTGAACGAAGTTCTCCCTCGATCTTGTATTGTCCAACAACGTCACGGATACGTGAAATTTCTTCGTCGTTCCAGTCGGAAACCTTTTTGTCTTCGCTCACTTTTGCAGCCGCGAGGATCTCTTGTGCACGGCTTCTACCTACTCCGAAAATGTAGGTCAAAGAAATAACGCCGCGTTTTTGTTTGGGTATATCAACCCCTGAAATTCGTGCCATAATTTATCCTTGTCTTTGTTTGAATCGAGGATTCTTTTTGTTAATCACATATAAACGTCCTTTGCGGCGTACAATTTTGCACTCCGGACTTCTTTTCTTTAAGGAAGCTCTTACTTTCATCGCTTGTATTTAAAATCTATAAGTTATCCTTGCTTTCGTGAGATCGTAAGGACTCATTTCTAATTTTACTTTATCTCCAGGAAGCAATTTGATATAATGCAATCGCATTTTTCCTGAAATATGGGCGGTTACCACATGACCATTTTCGA
This sequence comes from Flavobacteriales bacterium, assembly GCA_011524915.1. Taxonomy (GTDB): domain Bacteria; phylum Bacteroidota; class Bacteroidia; order Flavobacteriales; family Flavobacteriaceae; genus WTJH01. Next base: position 4,497 of record WTJH01000133.1, read on the forward strand.
GTTCCACTCGGAACATTGCATTGGATAATGCTTCGATTATGGTCCCTTCTTGTTCTATTGCTGCTTGTTTCGCCATGACTTATGCCGTTCTTCGGTTTTTACCTGATTTCATAAGACCGTCGTAATGACGATTGAGCAAATAGGAATTCACTTGTTGGATGGTATCGATAGCAACACCTACCAAGATCAACAGAGAGGTTCCTCCATAAAACAAGGCCCACCCTTGTTGCATCCCGATCAACTTAACTACAATGGCTGGGAAAACAGCTAAAAGAGCTAAGAACAAAGAACCGGGGAGCGTGATGTGAGACATCACGGTGTCTAAATATTCAGAAGTTTCGTTTCCAGGACGAATCCCAGGAATAAAACCACCGCTGCGTTTCAGATCATCAGACATACGATTGGTCGGTACAGTAATGGCTGTATAGAAATACGTAAAGATGATAATCAATAAACCAAAAACTATATTGTACCACAATCCGAAGATATCCGAAAAGTTGGCTTGTAACCACTGTCCTGTATTGGTATTCCCTAGTGCACCTCCGATATAGGCCGGAGCAAACATGATAGCTTGTGCAAAGATGATGGGCATTACTCCAGAAGCGTTGAGTCGAAGTGGAATGTATTGTCTACTTCCCATAGCTGAACGGTCTGCAGTAGCGCCTTGAGTGCGGCGGGCATACTGGACAGGAATCTGTCGGACAGCCATAACCAAAAGAATACTTAAGAGTACCACGACTACAAAAAGGACCAACTCGATCAAAACGAGCATCAATCCACCATTGTTTTCACTCACTCGAGAAACAACTTCCTGAGCAAATGACAAAGGCAAATTAGCGATGATACCCACCATGATCAGAAGGGATATTCCATTTCCGATACCTCGATCCGTAATTTTCTCCCCGAGCCACATCGCAAAGATGGTACCGGTAACAAGAATAATTACTGAAGAACCGATAAACAAAGGTCCACGTCCCAATACAAATGCAGATTCTGGAACTCCAAGGGCACTCAGTCCATACAAATATGCAGGTGCCTGAACCACACAGATCATGATCGTTAACCAGCGGGTAATTTGTGTAATCTTTTTACGTCCGCTCTCCCCTTCCTTTTGTAGTTTTTGTAGATACGGAATAGCAATTCCCATCAATTGAACTACAATAGAAGCAGAGATATAAGGCATAATACCAAGTGCAAAGACTGAAGCATTAGCAAAGGCACCCCCAGTGAAGGCATTGAGAAGACCAAGCAAACCAGCGCCACTACCTCGAGACGACAATTCGGCCAGTTGTACCGAGTCGATTCCAGGTAAAACAATCTGGGCCCCAAAGCGATACACCAACAACAACAAAAGGGTGGTACCAATTCGGTTACGCAACTCTTCGATGTTGTAAATATTAACGAGGGTGTCGATTATTTTCTTCATACGTCAGACTTATTCGATCACTACGGCTTCACCTCCAGCTGCTTCGATAGCACTTTTGGCAGTTGCTGTAAATTTATGTGCACTAACTTTGATCCCAGCTTTGAGTTCGCCACGACCAAGGATTTTAACCAAGTCGTTACGGCCTGCCAGTCGAAGCTCTACCAATTGATCCAAAGAAACTTCAGAACCAATTTTTTTAGCCTCCGCTAAAGCTTGTAGGGTGTCTAAGTTAATACCCGTATATTCTTTACGGTTGATGTTTTTAAATCCAAATTTAGGAACACGACGTTGAAGTGGCATCTGCCCTCCTTCGAATCCGATCTTTTTGGAATATCCGGAACGAGACTTCGCTCCTTTATGACCACGAGTCGCTGTACCGCCTTTTCCGGATCCTTGTCCGCGACCAACGCGCTTAGCGTTTTTGTGGGTAGCGCCCGATGCTGGGCTTAAACTATTTAAACTCATAATGTTTCTTTTATACTTCGCTTACGCTTACCAAGTGTTTCACTTTTTCTACCATTCCCAAAATACTTGGGCTAGCTTCGTGGGTAACGGTTTTTCCGATTCCTCTTAAACCAAGGGCTTCAAGAGTTCTCTTTTGCGTCTGTAGACGCTTAATTCCGCTTTTGACCTGTGTTACTTTAATCTGAGCCATAATGCCTTAATTTAACCGTTAAACACTTTATCTAATGAAATCCCGCGTTGCTTAGCAACCATTTCGGGGCTTCTCAATTGAAGAAGCGCATCAAAGGTAGCTTTAACAACATTGTGGGGATTCGATGATCCTTGAGATTTGGATAGTACGTTGTGTACCCCTACGGCTTCCAATACGGAACGTACGGCTCCACCAGCGATAACTCCCGTACCGGCAGATGCAGGCTTCAGGAATACGCGAGCACCTCCAAATTTTCCTTTTTGTTCGTGAGGAAGGGTACCGTTTTGGATAGGAATACGCACAAGATTTTTCTTGGCATCTTCTACCGCTTTAGCAATGGCTTCGGAAACTTCTTTTGACTTTCCAAGACCTTGGCCAACCACTCCGTTTTCGTCACCAACAACAACGATGGCTGAAAAACCGAAGGCACGTCCTCCTTTAGTTACTTTGGTTACCCGTTGAACTCCAACCAAACGGTCGTTAAGCTCTAAGCCTACGGGCTTCACCAATTCTGCGTTAGGATAATTCTGATACATACTAATTCTTTAAAATTTTAATCCACCTTCACGTGCTCCGTCTGCTAGGGCTTTCACTCGACCATGGTAGAGATATCCACCTCTGTCGAACTGAATTGCAGAAATACCTGCAGCAGTAGCTTTAGATGCGATTGCTTGACCGACCAATGCAGCAATTTCGATTTTAGACTTTCCTGCAGCCTCTACATCCTTATCACGGGAAGAGGAAGCGGCAAGTGTTTTTCCGCTAACATCGTCGATTAATTGTGCATAAATCTCTTTGTTGCTACGAAAAACCGATAGTCGAGGCGTAGTTGCAGAACCGGAAATGGTTTTGCGGATACGAAAGCGTAAACGCTGTCTTCTGTCTGATTTTGATAATGCCATAACTCTGTATATTAGGCGGATTTACCCGCTTTTCTTCTAATTTGTTCTCCAACGAAACGTACTCCTTTTCCTTTGTAAGGTTCAGGCTTGCGGAACGAGCGGATTTTTGCTGCCACCCATCCCAACAATTGTTTGTCATGAGACGATAATTTAACAATCGGATTTTTTCCTTTTTCGGAAATGGTCTCCACTTTAACCTCAGGCGCGATATCAAACAAAATGTTGTGAGAAAACCCAAGGGCAAGATCCAATTTTTGTCCTTGGTTGGAAGCACGATACCCTACTCCTACCAATTCTAATTCTTTGGTGAATCCTTGGCTTACACCTTCAACCATATTGTTGACTAGTGCACGGTACAAACCGTGTTTAGCCTTGTGATCTTTTGCTTCTGATGGTCTGGAAACAGTCAGTACATTGTCTTGAAGATCAAAGCTGACATCAGAATACTCTTGACTTAATTCTCCCAATTTTCCTTTAACGGTAATAACATTTGGTTGGATATCAACTGTTACACCTTCTGGAATCGCAATGGGACTTTTACCTACTCTAGACATAATTCAGTCGGGTATTAGTGAACGTAGCACAGCAATTCGCCGCCTACATTTTGTTGTTTAGCTTGTTTTTGTGTCATCACACCTTTGGAAGTCGAAACGATGGCGACTCCTAAACCGTTTAATACACGTGGCATTTCGTTGGCTCCAGAGTACTTTCGGAGACCAGGTGTACTGATGCGCTGGATGGCCTTGATCACAGGCTCTTTGGTGAGCTTGTCATATTTTAAGGCGATTTTGATATTCCCTTGGCCGTTGTCTGTGTCTTCGAATTTGTAGCTCAAGATGTAGCCCTGATCGAAAAGGATCTTAGTGATTTCCTTTTTGAGGTTAGAGGCAGGTACATCCACTACACGGTGACCAGCAGCGTTAGCGTTTCGGATTCGGGTTAAATAATCTGCGATTGGATCTGTAAACATAATTCGTTCTTCTTTTAAGGATTACCAGCTGGCTTTAGTTACACCAGGAATTAAGCCTTTGTTGGCCATCTCTCTAAAGGTTACACGTGAAATTCCAAACTGACGCATATATCCTTTGGGACGCCCAGTAAGTTTGCAACGATTGTGCATACGGATGGGAGATGCGTTTTTGGGAAGTTTTTGCAAGGCATCATAGTCACCAGCGGCTTTAAGAGCTTTGCGTTTTTCTGCGTATTTGGCTACTGTTTTGGCACGTTTTACTTCACGTGCTTTCATAGATTCTTTTGCCATCTTAATTCTTTTTAAAAGGTAAACCTAGTTCTTGAAGGAGTGATTTAGCCTCTTTATCAGTAGAAGCATTGGTCACAAATGTGATGTCCATCCCGGCAATTCGATTCACTTTGTCGATATCGATTTCTGGGAATATGATTTGCTCGCGAATTCCGAGGTTATAGTTTCCACGACCATCAAATCCGTTGGCTTTTACTCCACCAAAATCACGTACACGTGGCAAGGCTGCAGTAACCAATCGGTCTAGGAATTCATACATCTGGTTTCCACGAAGAGTCACTTTGGCTCCGATGGGCATACCCTTACGGAGTTTAAAACTAGCAACGTCTTTTTTGGATAGGGTAGAAACAGCTTTTTGTCCACTGATTTGTGTCAGTTCATCAACGGCGTGGTCGATCAACTTCTTATCGGCAACAGCGGCACCAACCCCACGGCTCAAAACAATCTTTTCTAAGCGGGGTACCTGCATCACATTGCGGTAACCAAACTCCTCTTGGAGAGTACCTTTGATGCGTTCATTGTATTCTTGCTTAAGTCTAGGAATATAACTCATGACTAAATAACTTCATTTGATTTTTTAGCATAACGAACTTTTTGTCCGTCTTCTACACGATATCCAACACGTGTTGGTACACCGTCCGCTGTTAATAAGCTCAAATTGGAGATGTGAAGCGGTGCTTCTTTTTCATCGATTCCTCCTTGTGGGTTCTGTGCACTAGGCTTGTTGTGTTTTTTTACCAAGTTGACACCTTCGACAATCGCTTTGTTTTTGTCGATGAGTACTTTTTGGACTACACCTTCTTGACCTTTGTGCTCGCCACTTAAAACGCGAACCTTGTCTCCTTTTTTAATTTTTAACTTTCCCATGATTCAATTCTATAATACCTCAGGGGCTAATGATACAATTTTCATAAACTGCTTGTCTCTAAGCTCTCGAGCTACAGGTCCAAAAACACGTGTTCCACGCATTTCACCAGTAGGGTTGAGCAATACACAAGCATTGTCATCGAAACGGATATAAGATCCGTCTGGACGGCGTACTTCTTTTACTGTACGTACAACGACAGCAGTAGAAACCTGTCCTTTTTTTACCGTTCCGTTCGGGGTAGCGTCTTTGACGGTTACCACGATTTTGTCCCCAACAGAAGCATAGCGCTTTTTGGTTCCACCCAAAACGCGGATGGTAAGCACTTCTTTAGCACCTGTATTGTCTGCGACGCGAAGTCTGGATTCTTGTTGTACCATGTTTACTTAGCTCTTTCAATGATTTCTACCAATCGCCAGCATTTAGACTTGCTTAACGGACGGGTTTCCATAATGCGAACAGTATCGCCTACATTACAGTCTTGCGCCTCGTCGTGAGCGACATATTTTTTTGTCTTCAATACGAATTTCCCATACATGGGGTGCTTCACACGTTTTACTTCAGAAACAACGATGGATTTTTCCATCTTATTGCTAGTGACGACACCAATTCGTTCTTTACGGAGATTTCTCGTTTCCATAATTTAGTCTTGTTTTTGCTTTAAAGCCGTTTTTAAACGAGCTACAGTTCGGCGAAGGCCTCGGATCTGCAAGGGATTTTCCAGAGGAGAAATCGCATGTGTTAATTGCAAATCGGAGAGTTGCTTTTGTGTTTCGGCCAACTTGTCTTGCAAGTCAGCGGCGGATAACAATTGAATTTCGGATGATTTCATGAGTAGAGGAATTAAGCTTCGTAATCGCGAGCAATCACAAATTTGGTTTTTACAGGAAGCTTCTGCGCCGCTAAGCGAAGAGCTTCTTTAGCAACATCCAATGGGACTCCAGCCACCTCGAACATAATTCGTCCAGGCTTCACAACAGCCACAAAA
>WTJH01000063.1 GCA_011524915.1 Flavobacteriales bacterium
TCTCTGACCTCAGGACTGAAGCGTTTGCTGTCACGACGGACTAATTCACCGCCTAATGCAGCGTCAGCTTTGGAATCAGGGCGTAAATCGTCCTCTAATCGGCCTCGAATACGCGCAATTGCAGACTGACGCTCGTCTCCGCCGCCAAATACGCTTATTAATCGCGATTGAAGGCTATCTTTTTGCCCAGCAGCCTGTTCAAGCTCGTTTAATGCGTCACGAACAGCGTTTTGTGGGGCAAAATCGTTCTCTCCACCCCGCGTTTCTTCAAAAGTTTCCCGTCTTACTAGCCCAGTTTCCGGATCTTCCGTAAATCCACGGTCATTTGCGCGATATGTCTGCTCATCGTCCGCACGTGTGGTGCCATATTGCTCGTTATAGGCAACATCTTCGCCAAATGCGAAGGCTTCGTCGCCAACACCGCTGTATCCAACGCCTTCAATCTCCGGACTGCCTACATCACTCTTGGTAGTAGCCAGTGATTGTGCCATTTGACGCACAACATCCTGCGGAGTTACACGATCATCAGCACGGCGCTGGCGTCGGTACTGACGAGACACCATTGCAAGCGTCTCTTCTTCTGACATTCCAAGAGTGCGGCCAGCAGCAGCTAACTCAGCACCTTTTAATAACTGCTCAGTACCGTCGTGTTTCCACTGACTGGGGTCATTACTAGCGGATACACGACCTGCAGCTACTCGTTGTGCATTAGTCTGCGACTGAATATTCTCTAAAGACACTAATCTACTGCGTAAACCTACAACTATTGTAGATAATTTGTTTTACCTTTTAATAGGAACTTGTTTCCAGGAATTAGTGCTCTCATCAAACACATCTTTATGCGTTCTTGTGGCGTAATGCTGCCTTAAATTGTCATCCTGTTCACTTGCAATTCGATCCATACGCACAGTACGGATGTTATCTGCAAGAGTTGGAGCAGGAGAAGCACCATCCTGTGGATTGCCGGGGTCACTTGTGGTTTCAGGAGTAGAAGGCGTGATACGGGTAGAGCCCTCAGGTGTAATTAAGGTCTCCAGACCGCCATCCATAATCTTGCTCATCTCTTCTGACGTACGGCCTGCATCATCAGCGGCTGCAGTAACGTCTTCGCTATATGTCGTAGCAGGCTTACCGTCTTTTTCGTTAAGGATTTGCTGAATTACATCGTAACCAGCAGAACCTTTCTTCACTTTACGGGCAAGTCCTTCGTGATGTTTAACCCAAATGGAGTACCTCTCGTACGGTGATTTCCCGCCCATATTGTTAGGTTCTGGAGCATCACGGTTACCTGTACCCATATCAATACCACTTCCACCACTACCAGCATTACCAGAACTAGGCACCCTTCCACCGTCTTTACCTTGCTCTACTGCTGTACGGAAGCTTGGTGAAGTACCGCCTTTCGGAGTAACTGGTGTTACGCCGGAGCGGTTTTCTCCACGAGCACCGTTGCTGCCATTGCTATCTAATGTAGCTACTGTGGGTACAGCTTTAGGCGTGAATATCTCCTTACCTGTAACGGCAGATTTACCGGTTTCTGATTCATACTTCTCAAGAGCCTTTTTATAAGCCTCAGGGCTAGAGTATCCTAATCGCCTCCATTTTGTACTTTGGTCTTCTGATGAAGTCAATCCCAGTGCAAGTCCAGTAAGCTTTTTGATTGGAAATTGTATCACAGTACCAACTTGATCTCTTAATTGACTGATATTTTTGGTTCTTGCAGCTTGATCAAATTTACGCTGAGCTGCTGCACCAGCTTTACCATCAGCCTTTACCTGCTGCTCTGATGTTACTCCACTAGATGCTGGCTTACTCCCAAAATACTTATTGAGCTTTTCTCTCATAAAATCCTGTGCTCTTTGAAATCCATTTCTATCAGGATCTAGCCTACGAGCTGTAGCAGCATCAAAATCAACCTGCTGCTGAGGTGTTAGGCCTTTTGGTGTACTCATTATTAGCTTTTAATATTAATAATTTTATTTTATCTATTTTATAGACACGGATTTGCCCATCTTTGTGCCCGTTTGCTTGACACCATTAGCGTTAACACGCACATCGCCACGACCAGGTGTGGTTACTTCAGGCTCAGGCACGATTGTCTCTTCAGGTGGTGTGGCTTCACCGTCTCCACCGCCCATAGCCAAGCAGCGCTTTAGGGTTGAGTTCCATCTGTACCCCGGACGGCACATCCGCTCATCCATTAACTCCTGCACAGACTTATTCATAACTACAAAAGCTACACTAACTACGCTAAATCCCATACTAACTATTTTAAAAAAGATAGGTAGAGAGCGTAGGACTGTATTTTCCATATAGGTATATAGAAAACTACTGTAGTTAGCGTAGTTTCGTAGCCGATTCCAAATTCATAGGAATACAAGCAGCGCGGCTACATCCTTCTACATCTTCCTACACAGCCTCCATACGGCTTTGTCGTAATATTTACTGCATAAAGTACCCTTCCTGCCTGTTTGTCTCCTGTGGAAAACTGCTGGGAATTGGGGTACACTTAAAACACCCTATAGGAGGCTAAAAGTGCTACAAAATTTTCGACACCTCTAATACCCTCTGTACC
>WTJH01000088.1 GCA_011524915.1 Flavobacteriales bacterium
CTTTCAAATCTATTCAATATCGCTAATTTTAATTAATCATCCAGATGATTTGATTCTGATTTCTTTAAACGAAGTATATCGTCTAATTCAAAAAAATTTGTGCCCCCTGTATCACTTGAGCAATTGCTCTGCCATTTGCTATTGGAATTCCTGTGACTCAAAGCGTTTATAGTAAAAGCCTCCAGGTGATAATCGCTATTAGATCTTCCGATAAAATTTTGCAAAATATAGAGACGGTAGTAAAATCTTTGATTACCGTGGTTATTTGAATGGGAATGCATAAATTGTCCCAAATCATTTCTATTTCCCAAGCGAATTGTAAGTGGGACCTCCCTTTTGCTGTCATTTTAGATGGAACTAAAAATGAGAAAAAATCAGGTATTGGTATTCTAGCACCATAGAATAAATTGTAAAAGAAAAACAGCCTTTTTCCCAGCGTTTATTATTGGTATTCTTGTGATCGGATATGAAAGTCTGCTGATTTTTTCAATGAATCTTTTTTAGAAGATGACTTTATTTATTAAAATTTAAATATTCGCCCGTATATATGGAAAGAAACGAATTGTATCCCATTTTTGTTAAAGTACACCAAATCAACGTACTTATTGTCGGTGGAGGGAATGTAGGTTTAGAAAAACTTTCATTTTTATTAAAATCCAGTCCTAGAGCCAATGTTGAGGTGATTTCTATTGATTTCATTCCCGAATTAAAAGCTTTAGCAAAAGAACATCCGACTGTAAAACTAACACAGAAGCCCTATGAAACCTCGGATCTAGAGAAACGTCATTTGGTTATTGGATGTACCGACGATTTGACTGTTAATCTTCAAATCAATCAAGAAGCTAAGGCAAAACATTTATTAGTAAATATTGCTGATACACCTGATCAATGTGATTATTATTTAGGAGGAATAGTTACCAAAGGACACGTTAAAATTGCTATTTCCACCAATGGAAAATCTCCAACTACAGCTAAGCGTATCCGACAATTATTGGAAGATATTATTCCAGAAGACATCAATGAAATGGTCATTAACCTCAACGACTACCGCAAAACACTCAAAGGAGATTTTGAAGAAAAAGTAGATCAAATGAATAAGGTTACCCGAAAATTAGTACAGAAAAAAAGACGTTTATGGCCTTGGTAAAATATGTCGGGAGCTACGGCTGAAGCCATTTAGCAAATTTGCTTTTCTTCGGTTATATTTCAATACCGATATTCATGACCATAGACAAATTGAAGCCCCCGGGAATTGTTAAGCGTATCGAAGATTAGCAGTCTTAAGTAATGAAGGATGTACAGACTACGAGAGACTAAATAAACAACTATCAAAAAGATCTAAAAACTCCTATTGCTCCAAAGTCTCTCCAAGATCAGCATTCATTTCCATAGCTGCATCCATATAGACATAGATGTCTTCGGTATATGGATTGCCCTCAATCTTTTCTCCTTTGCTATGTCCTAAGCGTACAGCAATCAGATCCAAAGCGGGAAAAACAATCACATATTGCCCCAAATGTCCTCGCATCATGTAGACCTTTTGATCTTTATAGGTTTCTAACCACCAACCATACCCATATTCTGGGTCTTTTTCAAAACGAGGCTGTACAGAAAGGGCTACATAGGCAGAATCTAAAACCTGCTTTCCATTCCATTTCCCATGGTTTTTAATGAGCTTTCCGTAGCGAGCAAAATCTCTAGCATTGGAAGCTAAGCAACAATAGGCCTTTTCCATGGCATTCTCATCGCTGTCCAATTGCCAGTAGGCTTCTTTTTCTGCTCCCATAGGATGCCAAAAGCTGTCATAAAAATAGGCGGAAAGTGTCTTTCCTGTGGCTTTTTCGAGTACCATCCCCAACAATTGGGTGGTTCCGCTTTTATAATTAAAACCATCGGCGGGTTTTTCGCTAATGGGTTGCCCAAGGATGAGCGCTCTTAAATCTTCCGTAAAATAAGATTCGGTGGTTACAGACAGGGCGCCGTAATAATTTTCTTCCCACAATTGACCGGAAGACATCGTGGCTAAGTCGCCCACAGTAACTGTATCGGCATAGGCCCCTTGAAGTTCAGGGATAAAGTCTTTAACGGCTTGATCTACACTTTGGATATAGCCATCCGAAATGGCTTTCCCCAAGAGTCCGCTCACAATACTTTTAACCATAGAAAATGAATTACTCTTGCTAGAAGGGCCATAGTCTTCGTAGTATTTCTCGTATAGCAGGCTGTCATTTTTGATCAACACAAAAGCAACTGTTCCCGTTTGTTGATGGTAGTCCTCCAATGTTTTGGACACTTCAAAACGATTGAATTGTTCATGTTCTGGCCAAGGCTGAGGTTGGTTGGACGGCGGAATAATACGATTATCAAACCGGGTATAATCAGAAAGGTAGGCAGTTGTATGTCCGGTCAGGTATATTTTCTGGACAGCATTTAATAAATACTTATAATCGGAAATATACACAGCTGCAAAAAGTGCAACCAGTACAATACCCAACGTTTGTAAAGCTTTTTTCATGTTTATCTATTGATTGTTCGTTAGTCAAGCCTAAAATAAAGAGGCTTAATAGCTCCTAAAATAAGGATTTTTGAGGATTTTTTTGTTCCAATTCTAAGAGGGATTTTTTCCGGGGAATTCCGCCAGAGTAGCCAATCATTTGTCCGTTACTTCCAATGATTCTGTGGCAGGGGATTAGGATCAGAATAGGATTTTTCCCCACAGCTGCCGCAATAGCCCGTATGGCTTTAATATTTCCCGACATTTGGGAGAGTTTCAGATAGGAAAGGGTTCTTCCAAAAGGTATTTTTAGAAGAAGTAGCCACACTTTTTTTTGAAATTCTGTACCTTCAGGGTTGATTGGAAGTTGGAACTTTTCACGTTTACCCTCAAAGTATTCCAAAAGCTGTGCTTGAGTTTGTTTAACCAAGGGGTGTTCTGAAGGTGTTCTGTTAGCCATGTCGTCCACGAAGGAGAGCGCTGTCACATGTGTATCACTATGAGTAATTTCGATATTTCCCAAGGGGGACTCTACTATGTAACAATTGTTGGCTTCCAAAAAAAGTGATTGAATATGAATGTGTTAAGTTAAACAAAATTTCGTCTATGTTGTATTTTATTTTAGGATTCGGCCTCTTTATTAGTTTTTTTCCAAAAATAATTACGGAAAAGAATGCGCCACAACTGCTTTCAGGATTCAATACGCTCTCAAAGGAAAAACAGGCCCAAGTAGATTTGAAGGGATTATTGCAAACTATGCGCGATTATCACTTTAAAGTAGGAGGGGGCTCTACTCTTGTGGCTCTGATTCTTTATTTTTTGAATTGGAAGGATGCTGCCATGTTTACGGTGTCTTTCGGTCCAATTTTAGGCTACTTTTATTTGATCCCAAAAATGCAAGAGTTTTATGGAGAAGCCGCAACAGGCATACAAAGTCAAGCCAAAATAGGGGTGGTCATTTTGGCCGTAGTTATGCTGGGTGTTGGGGGAATGCTGGTGTATGGTTACCAAGACAATCAATTGGAAATTAGTTCCGAGGAACTCATTTTCTCTGGAATGTATGGACTAGAAATTCAAAGGGAAGCCGTTGCAGAACTTCGGATAATAGACCGGCTACCGAAAATTACCAAGCGGACCAATGGCTTTGCTACTCAACATATGCTCAAAGGGAAATTTAGAACGGAAGATGGAAAAAAAGTACATCTGATCCTTAATGCACGCCAAGGACCATTTTTGGAAATAAACCGGTCCAAAAAGCCCACAGTTTACTTTAGCCTGGAGCAAAATTCCCAAACGGTCGTTCAACAGTTGAAGCGTATGGGATGGCCGCTGAATACTACAAGTTACTGATTGAGGAGGTCTGCTGCATTTTCTGCATGATAGGTGGCAATGAGTTGTGCTCCAGCCCTTTTAAAAGCTAATAGTTGCTCGATCATGACGGAATTGTAGTCGAGCCACCCTTTTTCTACAGCTGCCTGAAGCATTGCATAGGTTCCACTGACCTGATAAACAGCCAACGGCAGTTGAGTGTTTTGATGCAGCAAACTCAATATATCCAAATATGCAGCTCCTGGTTTAACCATTAAGATGTCTGCGCCCTCTTCTATATCGGTCTGAGCCTCCAAAAGTGCTTCTCGTTGGTTGGCTGGATCCATCTGATAGGTCTTTTTATCGCCAAATCCTGGTGCAGAATCTAAAGCATCTCGAAAAGGGCCATAGAAAGCTGAAGCATATTTGGCGGTATAACTCAGAATGGCGGTGTCATGGAACTGATTTTGTTCCAAGACTTGACGAATCCCTCGCACACGACCATCCATCATATCACTCGGTGCCACTATATCCGCACCTGCCTGAGCATGACTTAAAGCCATCTGGGCCAAAACTTCAACTGTAGGATCGTTGACTATTCTGTTCATTTCTACGATTCCATCATGTCCGAAGGATGAATAGGGGTCTAGAGCGACGTCCGTCATAACGACCATTTCGGGTACAGCCGCTTTAATCATCTGAATGCTTCTTTGCATGAGTCCGTCTGGATTCAATGCTTCAGTCCCGCGATTGTCCTTTCTATCATCGGGGACTTTTACAAAGAGTAATACAGCTTTCAATCCTTTATCCCAAAGGCGCTTAACTTCCAATTCTAAAAGGTCTAAACTGAAACGGTAGTAGTTGGGCATGGAGGGGATTTCCTCTTTTATGTGTTGTCCTTCCACCACAAAAAGTGGGACTATAAAGTCGTTGGGGCTTAAATAATTTTCGGCGACTAAAGCGCGTAGGGCAGCTGAACTGCGTAAACGACGGTTTCTAAACTCAGGAAATTTCATCATCGGTATTTTCTTCTATAGCAGGTTTCTGAACGATTAACTCTGGTACTTCTTTAGCAGCGGTTTCCATTTCCGCTTCAGCCTCTAAGCACTCTTCTTCAATGGCTTCTTTTAAGGGCTTTTTACCAAGTGTTCCCAAAGCCATTAAGACCATGGAAAATAATATGACCACCAAAAGTTCTTGCTCATTTAAGCCGGTCCGAAATTCCTTTAAAAACTCCAGGTCTTTAATCTGCAAAAACAATAAAATGGAAATCAATCCTCGGGGGGCCATATAGGCCAGTGCACCGGGACTGATTTTAAGTTGAGTTAGCATAAAATAGAGATAGCGCAAGCCAAACATGGCTCCCAAAATAATCAAGCCTACCAGATAGGGCATGGGTTGGCTAAAGTTGCTTAGAGGGATGGAAAATCCAAAGAAAAGGAAGAAAAATGTTCTTACAATAAAAGTGGACTCAGCAGTGAGCAAGTGAAATTCGTGCAGTTCTTCGGCTGTTTCTTGTTCGGACAGTTTGGATTTAAGCACTGCGGGTAAAAGTTGTTGGCTATTACTTAAAAACAGGCCAAATATAAAAATGGTAACTAAGGCGGGGAGGTGAAAATATTTACCCAAGGCATAGACCAAAATCAACAAGGCCAAGATCAAAAAAAACTTGACTTGATGTTCAATTTTTTTAATCAGCCAAAGCAATAAAAAACTAATGGCAATTGACCCGATGATAATTCCAAAGATCTGAAATCCTAGCTTGCTTAGAGGTTCCCACCCGAGAAGTGACTGTTGATTTTCCAGCTGCCCGATAGCGTAGTAGAACAACATAATACCTAAAATATCGGAAAAGGTAGATTCATAGACTACAAATTCTTTTTCGGCATCTATTAAGCTCGCAGCAGACGGAATGGCTACGGCACTGCTGATGATACTCAAAGGGATGGCGTAAATCAAAGCTTGTTGGGGTGCATACTGAAGAAAGACTTCAAAGCCCCAACTCAGAACAGCTACATTGGCCAAAAGCAAGACAAGGGCAGCTAAAAATCCTTTAAGGATAAGTTTAATTTTTTCCAGTTTGAGATCCAACTCTAATGCTCCTTCCAAAACAATTAGAATAAGACCAATAGTTCCTAAAACAGGAATTAAGTTTTCTAAAAAATCAAATTCAGAATACCCGAGACTTTGGGTAATTGCCCGGAGAGCGATACCAGTCCCCATCAATAAAATGACACTGGGGAATTTTGTTTTTCGAGCAAATGCATCAAAAAGATAGGAAAAGACGATCAGCAGCGGTAAAACAAAAAGAATATCTAAGGTTCCCATAAGTCTCAATTGGTTTTAGAAAAGTTCAAGTTAGCGTAAAATCCTCAAATCCAATCTTTGGGATTTTTAAGGGTTTCTACAAGTAGGGCCTCTGGACTATTTTCGGCTACTTGATGATCGTAACGCCATTGGACTTGGGGCGGCAGGCTCATCAGAATACTTTCGATACGTCCATTGGTTTTTAGACCGAAGAGAGTTCCCTTGTCATGGACCAAATTAAACTCGACATATCGACCTCTTCTAATTTCTTGCCAATTGCGATGACTTGAAGTATAAGCCGTATTTTTTCGTTTAGAGACTATCGGCAGATAGGCCTGAATGAATTGATCTCCTACACCCGTCACAAATGCATACCAATCGTTCATGGTTTGATTTTCATTGGCTTGGAGGTAATCAAAGAATAATCCCCCAACGCCACGAGCTTCGTTTCTATGGCTGTTCCAAAAGTATTCGTCACACCTTTTTTTATAGGTGGCGTAAAACTCCGGATGGTGCGCATCGCAAGCCTTTTTACAGATCGTATGGAAATGAGTTACGTCTTCTGGGAATATATAATAGGGGGTTAAATCCAGTCCGCCACCAAACCATTGCTTTTCGATATTCCCTTGGCTGTTATACAGCTCAAAATATCGGAAATTAGCATGTACTGTGGGGACAAAAGGATTTTTGGGATGTAGTACTAGGCTGATACCTGTAGCATAAAAATCGGCTTCTTCGACTCCAAAATATTGTTGCATGCTTGTTGGAAGAGCTCCATGTACTGCAGATATATTGACCCCGCCTTTTTCAAAAACAGCTCCTTCAGCAATCACTCGACTCCGACCACCACCCCCTTCCGGGCGTTCCCAGAGATCTTCATGAAACTTGGCCGAACCATCTTCTTGTTCTATGGCCTGACAAATTTGATCTTGTAAGCTTAGAATGTAGGGATAAAAAGAAGATTTAAACGAGCTTTTCATTTATGAATAGGATTTTACCGTGTCTACAAATGCTTTTGCATGATCCACTGGGATGTTGGGTAAAATCCCGTGTCCCAAATTAACGACATAACGGTCTTTTCCGAAAGCATCGATCATTTGACGAACTTCTTTTTCGATAGTAGGAATCGGCGAAAGTAATCGTGAGGGATCAAAATTTCCTTGGAGGGTAATATTTCCTCCCGACAGATAGCGCGCATTTCGAGCACTGCAGGTCCAGTCGACCCCTAGTGCTGCTGCACCCCATTGACTCATGTCTTGCAGAGCGAACCAACATCCTTTTCCAAAAACAATCGTAGGAGCCTCTTCTTTGAGGGCTTCAACAATTTGCTTGATGTAGGGAGCCGAAAACTGATTGTAATCGGAAGGACTTAATAAACCTCCCCAAGAGTCAAATACCTGAACTGCATTTGCCCCTGCAGCCACTTGAGCTTTAAGGTAAGTAATGGTAACGTCCGTAATTTTTTGAAGAATTTCGTGCGCCGCTTGAGGTTGTGTAAAACAGTAGGCTTTAGCCATATCAAAATTTTTGGATCCCTGCCCCTGAACTAAATAGCAAAGTAAAGTCCATGGCGATCCAGCAAATCCGATTAATGGGACCCGTCCGTCTAGGGCTGTTTTAGTCATTTTTAAGGCTTCCATGACGTAGCTCAGCCGGTCGTGTACATCGGGTATTTCTAAGCGAGAAACATCAGCAGCGGTCCGTATAGGTTCTTCGATCCATGGCCCCACACCATCTTTCATTTCAACCTGAATCCCCATGGCCTGTAGGACAACCAAAATATCGCTAAATATAATGGCGGCGTCTACACCGATTTGATCGATCGGCATCACAGTAATTTCGGTTGCTAGTTCGGGAGTTTGGCAGCGGGTAAAGAAGTCATATTTATGTTTGAGCTTCATAAAGTCGGGTAAATACCGACCCGCTTGGCGCATCATCCATACGGGAGGTCGCTCAACGGATTCCCCTCTTAGGGCTTTTAAAAATAAATCGTTTTGGATCATAGGTCTTTAAAATATTTTTGGATGGACACCAGCATTCCACTGGCGTTTGGTTCTTTGGCTAAGAAACCATTGGTTTCAAAATTTTGATAAGCATTGAGTGTCGATGGTCCCAGACAAAAGGCTGGACCTTTTGTTTTTTGTGGGAGCGAAAAATAACTTTCTACGGCCGATGGACTAAAAAACAGAAGTCCATCAACAGGTTTTTGGATGGTATATGGAGTCAAAACGGTTTGATAGACTTCTATAATCTGGCAGGGAATATTTTGTCTTTTCAATGCCAATTCTATCGTATTGAGTCTTCTTTTTCCACAGAAAAAAGTATAGGATTTTACGGAGCTGCTCAGTTGCGCTTTTAGGGCTTCAGCGGTTGGAGCAAAACCAATGACCTGAGCGCCTAAATGTTCTAAAAGAGATTGCGTTTTACTTCCTACACAAAAACAGGGGAGCTTTTGAATTTCTGCTCTTAGGGCATTGTTCTGAGCGGCAATCCGTACAGCATTTTGACTGGTAAAGATCAATGCTTCCCCACTAATAGCTGTTGTTATATGTGAAAGCTCTTCCACTTGTATAAAGGGAAATTCGATCAGGCTAAACCCTAGCCCAAGCAAGCGTTGTTTAAAGGAAAAATCTAATATTTTGGTGGATAATAGCCGCATCAGTTCGATAAAGCACTCATTATTTGTTGACCACCGGTATTGAGGATTTCTTGGGCCAGTAGTTGGGGCTTGGTTTCCCATTGATTGGCTTCCACCCAAGTGTCTACAACCAAGGCCTCGGAACCATCTGGAGAAAACAAACCTCCTTTAAAGTTCCATCCCTCGCTAGTAGGTGTCGCTAAAGCTCCAATAGGAGCACTACACCCGCCTTCTAAAGTCCTTAAAAATTGACGTTCCATTTGTATGGCCTTCCAAGTTTGGCTGCAATTAAATTTTTGAATAATTCGAATGAGTTCTGTATCTGATTCTCGAACACAGATACCAACGGCCCCTTGAGCTGCTGCAGGAATCATCCAGTCTAAAACCTCGTATTTTTCTGGCAATAAGTCTAATCGTTCTAAACCAACCTGCGCAAAAATTGCACCATCCCATGCAGATGCCTCCAGTTTTTGTAGTCGAGTTTGAACATTTCCTCTTAAATTTTCGAACCGGTGTTTGGGATATTTATGTAGCCATTGGGCCCTCCTACGAATACTTCCACTAGCAATTGTTGCTGGAGCATCTGTTGGAGTCTGCTGGGTGTAGGCCAAAATATCATATACATTTCCACGCGGAAGCACGCCTGCTAAAACAATGCCTGTTGCGAGTTGCGTTGGGACATCTTTTAGGCTGTGAACAGCCAGGTCTATTTGATTGTTGAGTAAGGCGATATCCAACTCTTTTGTAAAAACCCCTTGAATCCCCATCTCATACAGGGGTTGGGTAAGATTTTGATCTCCCGTGCTTTCAATTTTGATCAGGCGATTTAAAACCCCTAATTTTTCAAAAGCATCCGCTACTTGGTTGGCTTGCCAAAGAGCTAAGTCACTTTTTCGGGTGCCAATACGCCAGGTATTACTCATGCGATTCGAGTTGAAATACAGATTGAAGTATGTTAAAGACTTCTTCGGTTTTATGGGGGGCTGTCTTGAGATAGGCAGCGACATTACCGGTTATCTTTTGGGCTAAAAACTCTCGTTGGTTCGCCTCAGCATCCGGATTCGCTGGATTGGTTTCCAAATGCTCTAAAATCATTTTTTTAATGTTTTTAAGGTAGGGAGCGAATTTTCGCTGTTTGAGCCAAAGGTTAAATTCCTCTAAAGTGGTATCAACAATAGTTTCGGCCTGGGGCAAATGTTTGTATCGTTCTGCCCTGTTGGCTTCAGTAATTTTTGAAAGTTGATCTACATCTATACGAGTCACCTGATACAGTTCTGCTATATCCGGAGAGGCATTTGCTGGGATAGACAAATCCAAGACCACAAGCTCCTGTTCGAGCGAAAGCTTGTCCTTGGTAATGGTTGGCTGAGGAGCTCCCGTGGCTACAATCAGTACGTCAGCGGATTGAAGTGTTTCTTCTAATGCTTCAAGGGGACGAATTTCGAGCGTGTGTTTTTCTGCTAATTTAGCTGCCTTTTCTAAGGTTCTATTGATTAGGACAATACGGTCTTGAGGACGATGTTTAATTAGGTTTTCACACGTATTTCGTCCAATTTTTCCGGTTCCATACAAGACTATAGTTTTGGATTCATTCGTAGGAAAAGAGTTCAGTAAATATTGTACGGCTGCAAAAGCTACAGAGGTCGCCCCAGAAGAAATCTCCGTTTCTGTTTTTACTCGTTTACTGGCTTGAATAACGCTATTGATGAGTCGCTCCAGCTGACCATCTGCCAAATGCATAGCCTTGGATGTGTAAAAGCTCTTTTTGATTTGACTGATGATTTCGAAATCCCCAAGGATTTGACTTTCCAGTCCAGTTCCTACTCGGAATAAATGCTGTAAAGCTTTTTCGCCTTGGTGCTGGTAGGCTAATTGTTCCAATTGCGCTCGATTTCCAGAGGTAAATGCCATCCATAAATCTTTCAGTTGAAGTAGGGTAGCATCAAAACTGTAAAGCTCAGTTCGGTTACATGTACTTAAAACCAACAAATTAGTAATACCACAACGAAGAGCTTCTGCCAGAAGCTGTTCAGATGCTTCAGCACTTAAGCTGTATTGACCCCGTGTTTGGGTATCAGCTTCTTTATAACTTATACCAATACTTACAAAATCAAAAGACATTTGATCCATATTTCTTCCTAAAATCCACTACAAAAATAGACTCCAAGAAATCCAAAAAACACCGCTAAAAGGTCTAATTGTATCAAAAGCCGTACTTTTAAGGTATATATTCGACGAAAGCAACGAAAATCAACGCTTTTATTTAGAATGAATATAAATAGATAGAATTCATGATGCAGGAAAACAACGGTAAAAGGTCCTTTGTCCCTCTAAGTTTAGAGGAAGACTTTAAAATTCTACAAGCTGAAAATTTTGAAGCGGAGCAGGCGGTGTTTCATCATGCTGTTCAGGAGACCCTGCTGCAATTCCATTTTTGTATGCGTGGCACGGCAATTTTTCGTTATCACGAGGGCAGCTATGTTCAAAATATTCAGGAATCCAGCAGTAATTTATTGTACAATCCTCAGTTAATTTTACCCATGGACGTACTTATGGATCCTGATACTGAAGTGGTAAGTATACTGATGTCCATCCAGAAATTTCACAGTCTTTTTTCGGATGATGCAGGGCATATTTCGTTTTTAAGCCCTGCGAATATTTCTAAAAAATATTACCATACCAAAGAGATTAGTCCGGCTATGATGGTGGTCCTAAAACAAATGGTACATTCGAAAATTCATCCGAGTATGCTATCGCTTTACCTCAAAGCAAAGGTGTATGAATTATTGAGTTTGTATTTCAATACCAATGCAGAGACTGCTATCGAACAATGTCCATTTTTAGCAGATGAAACCAATGTTCAGAAAATTCGACAAGCCAAGACCATCGTTTTGGAACATTTAGCCGAGCCACCGAGCTTACAAGAGCTAGCAGATCAGATAGGATTGAGTTTAAAAAAATTAAAAGAAGGCTTTAAGCAACTCTATGGAGATACGGTTTATGGGTATTTGTTGGAACACAAAATGGAAGAAGCGCGTCGAATGTTAAACTCTCAACAGTACAACGTCAATGAAGTAGGCCTAAAATTAGGCTACAGTACTTCCAGTCATTTTATAGCTGCTTTTAAAAAGAAATATGGGACAACTCCAAAGAAATATCTAATGTCTTTATCTTCGTAAAAAAATTGCGAATGAAAGGTGTGCTGTTGGTGAACCTAGGATCTCCTGATTCTACAGATCCTAAGGATGTTAGATCTTATTTGGACGAATTTTTAATGGACGAAAGGGTTATTGATTTACCCAAACCATTAAGAACACTTTTGGTACGAGGAATTATCCTGAATACACGACCCAAAAAGTCAGCTAAAGCGTATTCAAAGATCTGGTGGGAAGAGGGTTCTCCTCTGATTGTTCTTTCCGAACGCTTACAGGCCGGAGTACAGGAGAAAGTCCAAATCCCAGTGGCTTTGGCCATGCGCTATGGGAAGCCCAGTATTTTTTCTGGTCTTAAAGAACTTTACGAACAAGGGCTGCGTGAAGTTTTATTGGTGCCGCTCTATCCCCAATTTGCGATGGCAACTACGGAGACCATTATAGTTTTAGCCGAGCAACTTCGAGATCAACATTTTTCTGATATGGATTTCACAGTGCTCCCCCCATTCTACAAGCATCCCGATTATATTCGAGTATTGTCTAATTCGATTCAAGCGTATTTAAAGGATAAAAATTGGGAACATCTGTTATTTTCATATCACGGAGTTCCAGAACGTCACATTCGAAAATCAGACATTACAAAATCGCATTGTAAAATGGATGGGAAATGTTGTTTTACCCCATCGGATGCCCATGCCTACTGCTACCGACACCAATGTGAAATAACGACTCAGGAGGTAGCTAAATATTTGGAATTAAAAGAGGGGCAATATTCCACCTCATTTCAGTCCCGTCTAGGTTTGGACCCTTGGCTGAAACCCTACACCGACAAAACAGTCGAAAATTTTGCTAAGACGGGGACCCAGGAAATGGCAATTGTCACGCCTGCCTTTGTTTCGGACTGCTTGGAAACACTTGAAGAAATAGGTATGGAAGCCGCTGAAGATTTTGAAGAAAAAGGCGGAAAACATTTGCACGTGGTTCCGTGTTTAAACGATCAACCCGACTGGATCAATACACTGAGCCGCTGGATAGACGAATGGGCGGTGCAGAAGCCTGTAAATTCATGAAAACATCTGCGGCACAAATGGGTACAGAACCCATTCCAAAACTCTTGATTCGACAGGCTGTACCTGCCTCGCTTGGAGTTTTAGTTATGTCGTTGAATATTTTGGTAGATACCATTTTTGTGGGGCAGTGGATTGGTTCAGATGCCATTGCGGCCATAAATGTAGTATTGCCAGTTTCATTTTTTATTGCTGCCTTAGGGCTTTCGATCGGTATTGGGGGAGGGTCCATTATTTCCAGAGCTCTTGGGAAAGGGGATAAAGAAACAGCCATTCAAACCTTTGGGAACCAGATTACTTTAACCATTAGTAGCATTAGCTTATTGGTCGTTTTTGGGTTTGTCTTTATGGAAACGCTAATTCCAGCTTTTGGAGGAAAAGGCAATCTCTATCCCTTGGCACGCATTTATTATATCATTGTCTTAGCAGGAGTTCCGCTTTTGGGCCTTTGTATGATGGGAAATAATACCATTCGGGCCGAAGGAAAACCCAAATACGCCATGTATGCCATGATGTTACCCTCTGTTTCTAATTTAGTATTAGATGTCTTATTTATCAAGGTTTTTGATTGGGGGATGTATGGTGCCGCTTGGGCGACTTCCATATCCTATGGGGTTTGTTTGGCCTATATTCTTTTTTTCTTTGTTGCAGGCAAGTCGGAGTTAAAGCCACAACTCAAAGATTTGATTTTACGCACAGCCCTGGTAAAAGAAATTGGAGCCTTGGGATTTGTTACTCTGGCACGTCAAGGAACGGTAAGTATAAGTATCCTAATCATCAATAATATCCTTTTCGACTTAAGTGGGGAAACTGGAGTTGCCGTTTATGCCATCATCAGTCGGATGCTCATTTTTGCATTTTTTCCAATTTTGGGAATTACCCAAGGTTTTGTCCCCATTGCAGGCTATAATTTTGGAGCCAAAGACCACAACAGGGTGATCGAAGTTATCCGAACGGCACTCACCTATGCTTGTTTTTTGTCTTGCTTATTGTTTGGTTCTATTGTTCTGTTTAATGAGAATATTCCAATCATATTTACCAGTGACTTAGACGTAGTAACAGAAGCTGCCGCTGCCATTGTATGGGTTTTTGCTGCCATGCCCATTGTAAGTATTCAATTGATAGGTGCGGCTTATTTTCAGGCCATAGGGCGGGCAATTCCCGCTTTGTTATTAACCCTTACTCGTCAAGGATTTTTTTTATTGCCTTTGGTATATCTGTTGCCTATTTGGTTTCATCAAAAAGGCGTTTGGATGGCTTTTGCTTTTGCCGATTTTTTGTCAACTCTGGTAACCGCATATTTTCTTTGGGCAGAAATCCGTCGATATCGTTTGGAGGCAGCCTCTCAAACCGTTTAGTTTTGTACTTTTAAGCGAAAGCAAAATTCGTATCGGTGGTTTATAACTACATCAAAGCACTTCACCTCATTTTCGTGATCACTTGGTTCGCAGGTCTATTTTATATGCCTCGACTATTGATCTATTATCTTGAAGCTGCTGACCAACCGGCAGAAGCCCAGCACATTCTTCGAGAGCAATTTAAGCTAATGGCCAAACGTCTATGGTATATCATCACTTGGCCATCGGCTGTATTAGCGATATTTTTTGCGCTTTGGCTTTTAACGCTTATGCCTGCTTGGCTCACCCAAAACTGGATGTTGATTAAATTAGGATTCGTAGTTCTTCTGGTTTTATATCACCTAAGAACCCATCGAATGTTTAAACAAATGCAGGCAGATGCATTAGCCTATAGTGCTAATTATATGCGGATTTGGAATGAGGGAGCAACACTACTGCTCTTTGCTATTGTGTTTTTGGTCATCTTAAAAACAAGCATTCATTGGATCTTTGGAGTGGTGGGGCTCATAGGCCTAGCCATTTTATTAATGTTGGGGATCCGTCTATATAAAAACTGGCGGCAGAAAAATGAATCCTAATGTTCAGGAGGTTTAAGTCATTTTCGCTTAGAGCCCGGATTTTTGGATCCATGGTCATGCTATTGTTATTGGCTTGTTTACTGATCTTGGGAGCCACCTTATTGCAATACGATAACCAGTCGAGTGACTACAATATCTTCCGACTCTATCGTAAAGAAAATCAAATCAAAAGCCATTTAAATACGCTCGTCAAACGATACGATTTACTTCAACAACCCGATTCCGTCTGGACTCAATACACCCAAGAGTTTCGGGATATTACTAAAATCCATAAGGTAGAATACTCCTTTTTTAATTTAGAGGGAGCGCCTATTTTCACGACCTATCTCCCTTTAAAAGTTATTGCTAACGGATATAAGCTTCCAACGGATTTGTCTCAAAAAATTCGAGAAAGTGTTCAAAATCGATATCTGGAAAAGAACGAAACTGAAATTGGAAATTTTCAAGCGTCCTACTCCATGTTAACCACAGATGAGGGAGTCCCCTATGGAATTCTATTTTATCCCTACTTTGAAGATGTTTCATTTTCTGAAAATGAACTAAACACCTTCTTGCAACGCTTATATCAGATATACATACTGATGTTGTTGATTGCCATTGTGGTGGCCTATTTTATCTCTCGTTTTGCGACCCGCTCTTTAGAAAAAATTAGACTAAAACTGGACCAGACAGCTCTTTTGGGGCGGAATGAGCGAATTGAATTACCCAGTGGCAGTAGAGAGATTGTGAGTTTGGTAAATGCATACAATAAGATGATCGATGATTTAGAAGAGAGTGCGCAACTTCTAGCCAAAACCGAACGCGAACAAGCCTGGCAAGAAATGGCAAAACAAGTGGCGCACGAAATCAAAAATCCTCTGACACCTATGCGATTAACCGTTCAAAGTTTTGAAAAAACCTTTGATGCCCAAGCTCCAGATGCTTCAGAGCGATTACGTGAATTCAGCCAAATACTTGTGGAGCAAATCGACACCATGAGTAATGTGGCTAATGCCTTTTCTGATTTTGCCACCTTGCCCAAGCCCCAGCTCAAGCAGGTCGATTTGGTCGAGGTTACCCGTATGGCTTTACAGATCTATGAAAAGGGGCAAATCTCTTTCTTTACCAATGCGAAATCTGCCACAGTAGCTTTAGACCGAACCCAATGGATCCGAGTGGTGACTAACCTTATTAAAAATGCGCTTCAAGCCATGCCTGCCGAGCGCAAGCCCAAAATTCAAGTACAAATAGAAGTACAAGTCAGGGCAGTTGTGGTTTCCATAGCAGACAATGGGGTCGGTGTTCCTGTTGAGGTTCGTGAAAAGATTTTTGACCCTAAGTTTACCACCAAAACCAGAGGGATGGGATTGGGTCTGGGGATTGTTAAGAATATTATTGAACTACACCAAGGAAATATCCGTTACACGACTCAAGCCAATCGCGGAACAACCTTTTATATCACCCTTCCTCTGAAACACCAAGAATTATGAGTTTTATTTCCATAGAAACATCCGAGCATATTGGAATAGTTACTATTGCTCGTGAAAAGAAATTAAATGCGTTGAATACGCAAGTTATTGAGGAGCTGTCCGAAGCCTTCAAATCCCTGGCAAAAAATCCAGATATACGTGCAGTAATCCTAACAGGAAGTGGCCCTAAGGCCTTTGTGGCTGGGGCAGATATTAGTGGCTTTCCAGGGCTTTCAGCTGCACAGGGCCAGGCCTTAGCTCAAGAAGGTCAGCAGGAGTTATTTGATCGAATTGCTCATTTTTCAAAGCCTGTTATTGCAGCCATTAACGGTTTTGCACTAGGAGGCGGGTTAGAGTTGGCATTGGCTTGTCATTTGCGAATCGCTTCGGAGAATTCCCGAATGGGCTTACCTGAGGTTAGCTTGGGTCTTATTCCAGGATATGGAGGAACCCAACGTCTTCCACAAGTGGTGGGTAAAGGACGTGCTTTAGAAATGATTCTTTCTGCTCAAATGATCGATGCGCAAAAAGCTTTGGACTGGGGGTTGGTCAATGCGATGGTACCCCTTGAAGATCTTTTAGAAGAAGCGATCTCTATGGCGCAACGGATCCTAAAAAATGCTCCTTTTGCCTTGGGAGCGGCTTTAGCAGCTGTGCAATACCCCAAAGCAGGACAGCCCGAAGGCTTTGCTTTCGAAACGCAACAGTTTGGCTCTTGTTTTGGAACTTCAGACTTTAAAGAAGGCGTTTCAGCCTTTTTGGAAAAACGAAAACCTAACTTTTAGCCAAGTCCGCTAAACGATTTCCGATCTGGGTTTCAATACGATCGATTAATGTGTCTGGATCTTTGGACTCTTGAGGGATGGGATCCATGATGTCCACGTGGATACGTACCCCTACAGGAAAAGGGAAGTAGTTGTTTTGGGCTAATTTCCACGAATGTTGGATGGCGATAGGTACGATAGCAGCATCGGGCATATTCTCAAGTAAAGCCACCAGTCCACTGCGGTGAAATTTTTTTGGGGTAGCCGATTTACTTCGGGTACCTTCGGGAAAAATGGCGCAAGAATACTTTTGAGATTGTAGCTCTTTGCCGAAAGTTCTTATGTCATTGATGGCTTGAGCTGGTTTTTTGCGATCGATCAACAAATGTCCACCATTTTTTAGATTGTAGGATATGCTCGGAATCCCCTGACCCAATGATTTTTTAGAAATAAAGCGTGCATAATGGGCTCGTAGGTGCCAAATCATCGGAGGGATGTCGTAAGTACTTTGGTGGTTGGAAGCAAAAATATAAGACTGTCCTTTTTGGAGCTTTGATGACTTTTGGACACGATAACGAATTCCTAAAATCAGAAAGGCTCCCATCAGAAACCAATTCAAGATATCTACCACTCGTTTATGTGTTTCCTTTCCAAAAACATGTAGGCCAATGACCTGTAACAGGTGAAAAAAACACAGTAAAAAGCCGAAATACAGGTAATAGATTACCGATAGGGGGTAGGCTAGAAATTTTTTCAAAAGTTCTGTTTAAGCACAGTGGGCATCGTAGGCCCCTTTAAGATTTTCTGCAATCAACTCCGCTGGACGACCTTCGATGTGGTGTCTTTCGATCATATGGACCAATTCTCCATCCTTAAACAAAGCAATGCTTGGAGATGAAGGAGGAAAGGGAAGCATACGATCTCGTGCTGCTGTTGTAGACTCTACGTCCACACCCGCAAATACGGTTACCAACTGATCTGGAGTATTTTCGTTTGCTAAGGAATAGCGGACTCCCGGACGTGCATTGGCGGCCGCACATCCACAGATAGAATTAACGACAACCAAAGTGGTGCCGCTTTTTGCTAGGGCCGATTCTACATCAGTAGCCGAAAGAAGTTCCGAAAATCCTACAGCTGTTAACTCCTCTCGCATGGGTTTTACTAATTCCGGTGGGTACATAAGCGTAAATTTTTGACAAAGATATAACTATTCTAAGGAAATTAAATCGGTATTTTTGAAGCTGTATATTTAAAATTCTTAACGATTCGGTTATGATGCTTCCCTGGATTTCAGCTTTGTTAGGCTATATCTTTTTTCGGTTACCTGGAGCTCTTTTAGGGTATTTTGTAGGGTCACTTTTCAGTCGAATGTCGGAGGCTCCCAACGGAGGAATTCCATTTGCTAATCGACCAGCTCCTTTAGAATTTGAATTGAATTTATTGGCATTGTCCGCCGTCATCATCAAGTCCGATGGGGAGGCACATAAAGAAGAGTTGGCCTTCGTACGTAAATTTTTTATCACCCAATACGGTCCGGAGCACGCTCAAGAAATTTTCCAAAAATTTAACGCAGAAACCAAACAGCAAAAACAGCAACTCGGGACGCTAACCGAATATTTTAATCGCAGAACACGATATGCTACCCGCTTACAATTGCTTCATTTTTTATTTGGAGTGGCCGATGCAGATGGCCGAATTTGTGATGCGGAAGTCAGTAAATTGCAACAAATCGCTCAGGCCTTTCGGATCCTACAACCCGACTATGAAAGTATACGAGCCATGTTTATCAAGGATACCGATCAAGCCTATAAAATTTTGGAAGTCGCTTCAGATGCTTCGCCAGAGGCCATCAAAAAAGCCTACCGAAACATGGTGAAAAAGTATCACCCCGATCGTTTAAAAACGAAAGATCCAGCCTTAATTAAAGGAGCACAAGAAAAATTCAGACAGGTACAAGAGGCTTACGAAACCTTAAAAAAGAAACATCAATTTTAATATTGAATCATGGATGATATTTGGATTTACATACAATTAGGAATCGATCATGTTTTAGATTTTGGTGCCATTGACCATATGTTATTCATCGGGGCATTGGTCTTGCCTTACAGTCTCAAAGAATGGAAATTATTGCTGTGGTGGGTATCCCTATTTACGCTTGGACATACGGTTTCCCTGATTGGGAATTACTATTTTGGATGGAATCCTTCGCCCTATGCTATTGAGTTGCTAATCCCCATATCCATTGCAATCACCTGCCTTCCTTTGATGTGGGATTATAAAAAGGGAAATGTTCCGCCCTTACAAACCTTAATAACCATTGCTTTTGGTCTGATACACGGTTTTGGATTTAGTGGATATTTTCGCATGATGATCCCACAGGACAGTGCCGAAACCGCTTTATTTTCCTTTGCTGTAGGAGTAGAAATAGCTCAGCTTTGTATTGTAGCTTTTGTAATCATTCTCAATTTTTTTATCCTTAGAATCTTTCAGGCGAAAGCTTTACATTGGCGAATGATTGGAGGTGCAATGATATTTTCTCAGGCCCTTGGGATGATTCTCGAACGCATCTAATTCGGAAGTATGACAAAAGAGAAGCAGTTACAATACGATCAAGCCTATATCGAAATGGCCTCTGTATGGGGTCAACTTTCCTATTGTGAACGCAAAAAGGTGGGAGCCTTGATTGTTAAGGATCGTATGATTATCTCCGATGGCTATAATGGAACCCCTTCAGGCTTTGAAAATATTTGCGAAGATGAAGACCATTATACCAAATGGTATGTCTTACACGCAGAAGCCAATGCCATTTTAAAAGTGGCATCTTCTACCCAATCCTGTCGAGGGGCAACTTTATATATTACCCTTTCTCCCTGTAGGGAGTGTAGTAAGCTAATTCATCAGGCCGGAATTAAACGAGTTGTCTACAGGGATGCTTATAAAGACTTGAGTGGCGTAAACTTTTTACTAAAAGCCGGAGTGGAAGTTGTACATTTAAGTAAAAATTAGCTGTGTGAGAAGAGTTACTTCGGTTCTGATGATCCTGATGGCCTTGCTGATTGGTTTTAGTTTGGGACTTCAACGCAATCGTATCCCCGGAATACAAGAGGCCAAAGGGATAAAGAAGGTCAATAGATTACTTCGTTACATTGAGCAATCCTACGTGGAGCCTATAGACACCGATAGTCTGGTAGGGCAGATCATGGAGCAAATTGTAGATGGTTTGGACCCACACTCCTCTTATATCCCCGCTCAGGAACAACGCCTGATTGCCGAAAACATGCAAGGTAATTTTGTGGGTATTGGGGTCAGTTTTTATATGTTAAGAGACACCGTAACCGTTGTTCGAGTCTTAAAAGACGGGCCTAGTGCAACCGCAGGAATTCAGACAGGCGATCGTATTTTAATAGCGGATAAAGATACGCTCTACAATAAAAATTTATCCAGTGAAGCTGTTATTGGTGTCCTAAAAGACAGCCAAGCCTCACGAGTGGATTTACAGATCTACCGGAAAGAAACGGATTCCCTTTTTCAGTTAGAATTATTTAGAGGGGAAGTCCCTTTGCCTTCCATCAATGCAGCCTATTCGATAGATTCATTAACGACCTATATCAAGGTCAATCGATTTTCTCAAACGACCTTGGGAGAATTTAAAACTGCAGTTGCCCAATATATTGAGCCGCATACACAGAAAGTCTTAATCGATCTGCGCGATAATCCAGGGGGCTACCTAGACCCTGCTATTGGGATGTCTGAAATATTTCTGGACCAAGACCAACCTATTGTTCGGGTAAAATCCAACCAGGGACAAGAAGAGTGGTATACTGCCGACAGTGACGACCCCCTAACCGATATCGGGGTGTATATACTGGTCAATGAACAGTCTGCCTCGGCCAGTGAAATTGTAGCCGGTGCCATTCAAGATAATGATAGAGGATGGATTGTTGGCCAACGAACATTTGGAAAAGGTTTAGTCCAGCAGCAAATGCCTTTAGGAGGTGGAGACGTAGTTCGACTGACCACAGCTCGTTATTATACCCCTACGGGACGGTCCATCCAAAGGCCTTACAGTAAAAATGACAACGAAAATTATTTTGCAGAACTCAATCGACGTTGGGAATCAGGGGAACAAAAGGATCCCGAAAATATCCCGATAAACGATAGTCTGGAGTATAAGACTCCTCAAGGCAGAACCGTTTATGGAGGAGGAGGAATTGTCCCAGATATTTTTGTGCCCAATACCAATTCCATGGATCAGGAATGGAATGACTTTTTGTTGCGTTCAAATTTGGTGAATCGGTTTGTTTTTTTGCAATTGGATAAAGACCCCAGTCTGAGAAAGCAGTTCAGCAAAGAGATGCTATTGCAACGGGAGTTGTCTTCGCCGGAGCTTTGGGTGGAGGGCTTTCGTGCCTATACCCAAGAGCTCAATGTTCCTGTGGAGGTAGAAAACGAGGCTTTACTTCGGCAAGCCATACGGGCCTATATCGCTTTGCAGTTGTACGGAGAAAATCTATTCATCCAGATCAATAATCTATCCGATCCCTACATTCAAGCGGCTTTGGCTCATCAGACCATCTTACCCTAAAACTTTGACTGCTCCTCAATTTTTTTGGATACTCTTAGGATCCAAACCAATACAAAAGCAGAAGCCGATGCCATTACCCCAATCCAAGCCACGGTATTGTCAGCAGTTAAAGGAGCACTCCAATCGACATGGTACAGGTTGAATCCAACAGCTAAAAGAGCTAGTCCTTTAAAAATCCAAAGTGTAGTTTTCATAAGCTTAAGCGTTTATTAGTATTCGAATATTGGTTGCAAATAATTTGACGGCAATGGCCAAAAGGATCACTCCAAAGACTTTTCGGACGATCCCTATTCCAGAAGCTCCCAAAAAACTTTCGATTCGTTTGGAGCTCTTTAGAAATAAATAGACAATGAGAATATTCCCGACAATGGCGACAATTATATTTTGAACCGCAAATTCTGCTCTTAAGGAGAGGACCGTGGTTAGGGTTCCTGCCCCTGCAATTATAGGAAATGCCAAGGGTACAATGGAGGCCGTACTGGGAGCCTCGTCCTGATAGAGGGTTATACCTAAAATCATTTCGATGGCTAAAAAGAAAATAACGATCGCTCCTGCTACCGAAAAGGAATTGACATCGATACCTATAAGGTTAAGGATTTCTTCTCCTATAAATAAGAAGGCAATCATTAATAAGCCTGCAACTAATGAAGCTTTTTCTGACTGAATGTGCCCCACCTTGTTCCGCAAACTGATGACAATGGGCAGACCCCCTACGATATCGATAACAGCAAAGAGAATCATTCCAGCTGTTGCAATTTCCTTTAGATCAAACATAGTGTAAAGGTAGTTGAAAAGCCCACTACATTCACGAATTAAAGTTTATTTTAGAGGCAGATTTTAGCACCTAGTATTTTATGTTTCAACTAGAAAACACCTTGATTTCGGAAGAAATTCTCGAAGAGGCATTTATGTGTGATTTAGAGGCCTGCAAAGGAGCTTGCTGTGTAGAAGGAACAGCGGGAGCTCCCTTGGAGCCGTCCGAACTTCCTATTTTAGATCAGATCTATACGGCTGTATTTCCCTATTTGCCAGAAGCGGGAAAAGCAGCTTTGGAGGCTCAAGGACCTTATGTAAAAGGGGCTGATGGGGATTGGGAAACTCCCTTAGTGGACGGTAAGGAATGTGCTTATACTTTTTTTGACGATACCGGCAAGGCCCATTGTGGTATTGAACGGGCCTATAAAGATGGAGCAGTAGATTGGCCTAAGCCGGTTTCCTGTCATTTGTATCCCGTACGCGTACAAAAATACGCCGCCTTCGAAGCAGTTAATTATCACCGATGGAATATTTGTTCTGCTGCCTGCTCTTTGGGTAAAAAAAATGCCATGCCTATTTATCAATTTACAAAGGCAGCTCTTATTCGAAAATTCGGAGAAGATTGGTACAACGATCTCGAAGGGGTTGCAAAAGAGCTTCAGAAGCAGAAGCAGTAATAATCAGGCTTCCGAAGATTTTTAGTTTTTAAGCAGCTGAAAATCAACAATATAAAACTTTTTGATTTTTGATGATTCGATCGATTTTTTGGGTTTTTTGTTAAAAACTCGAAAACATTGTGGAAAAGTTGAGCTTTCAATTCCACCGAATATTAGCCATCTTTGTTGGAGTCGAAAACAAATATTTTAACCAAAAAACAAAAAGCCATGGCTGCCGTAGAACCGATTCTTCAAGAAAATGCTGACCGATTTGTCATATTCCCTATTCAACACCACGATATATGGGAGTGGTATAAAAAAATGGAGGCTTGCTTTTGGACAGCTGAAGAAATCGATTTACATCAAGACTTAACGGACTGGAGCAACAAGCTCAATGACGATGAGCGTTACTTCATTAAGCATATACTGGCCTTTTTTGCAGCCTCTGATGGTATTGTCAATGAAAACCTCGCCGAAAACTTTGTTAACGAGGTACAGTATTCTGAAGCGAAGTTTTTCTACGGTTTCCAAATCATGATGGAGAACATCCATTCAGAAACCTATTCTTTGTTGATCGACACTTATGTAAAAGACGAAGCAGAAAAAACAAAACTATTTAAGGCCATCGAAGTATTTCCAGCCATCAAGAAAAAGGCTGAATGGGCCCTGCGTTGGATCGAATCAGATTCTTTCGCTGAGCGATTGATTGCTTTTGCTGCAGTAGAAGGGATTTTCTTTTCTGGAGCTTTTTGTTCTATTTTCTGGCTTAAAAAACGCGGTTTAATGCCCGGACTCACCTTTTCAAATGAGTTGATTTCTCGGGACGAAGGAATGCATTGCGATTTTGCAGTTCACCTACACAACAAGCACCTTGTCAATAAAGTTCCGAAAGAACGTATCCGTGACATTATTCTTGATGCGCTTAACATCGAACGTGAATTTATTACGGAGTCACTGCCTGTAAGTTTGATTGGGATGAATTCCAAATTAATGACCCAATATTTGGAGTTTGTAACTGATAGACTCTTGGTGGAGTTAGGTCTCGAAAAAGAATTCAACGTGACCAATCCATTTGATTTCATGGATATGATTTCCTTACAAGGGAAAACAAATTTCTTTGAAAAACGAGTGGGAGAATACCAAAAAGCTGGTGTTCTTAACAAGGAGAACAGTGAAACGAAGTTCTCCATGGACGCAGACTTCTAGACGAAGCCCTAAACATTGTCCCAATCTTCAGGGAAAGCGTTTTGTTTTCCCCCTAACAATTGATGAATAAAATATAGATTAGATATGCATGTAATTAAGAGAGATGGTCGGAAAGAGCCCATCATGTTCGACAAAATCACTGCCCGAGTTCGCAAGCTTTGTTATGGCTTAAACCCCATGGTGGACCCGGTTCGGGTAGCGATGAGCGTTATTGAGGGGCTCTACGATGGAGTGACCACCTCTGAACTAGACAATCTAGCTGCTGAAATTGCTGCTAGTATGACCACCACTCACCCAGATTACACCCAGTTGGCGGCTCGCATATCTGTCTCCAACCTCCATAAGAACACCAAAAAGTCTTTTACGGAGACCATGCACGATCTCTACACCTATGTCAATCCACGGACCAACAAAAAAGCTCCGCTTTTATCCGATGAGGTGTATGATATCATCCAAAAAAATGCAGACTTTCTCGATTCTAGTATCATCTATAACCGCGACTTTGGATACGACTACTTTGGGTTTAAAACCCTAGAGCGGTCCTATCTACTCAAGCTGAACGGACGAATTGTGGAGCGCCCACAGCACATGCTTATGCGGGTAGCCGTAGGAATTCATCTGGACGATATGGATGCGGTAATTGACACCTATGAGTTGATGTCTAAAAAGTATTTTACACATGCCACTCCTACGCTGTTCAATTCCGGAACACCAAAGCCACAAATGTCTTCTTGTTTTCTTTTAACCATGAAAGACGACAGTATCGATGGAATCTATGATACCCTAAAGCAAACAGCTAAGATTTCTCAATCGGCAGGTGGGATAGGTTTGTCTATTCACAACATTCGTGCCACGGGATCCTATATCGCGGGAACCAACGGAACATCCAATGGGATTGTTCCTATGCTGCGTGTTTTTAATGACACAGCTCGCTATGTAGATCAAGGAGGAGGAAAACGTAAAGGTTCCTTTGCCATTTATGTGGAGCCTTGGCATGCAGATATCTATGATTTCCTGGATCTAAAGAAAAATCATGGGAAAGAAGAAATGCGTGCTCGAGATTTGTTCTATGCCATGTGGACTCCAGATCTCTTTATGAAACGTGTAGAGGAAGATACCGATTGGACTTTGATGTGTCCCAACGAGTGTCCGGGCTTGTATGACTGTCACGGAGACGAATTTGACGCCTTATACCTCCAATATGAAGCTGAAGGTAAAGGTCGAAAGACGGTCCGCGCACGAGAACTTTGGGAAAAAATATTGGAGTCTCAGATCGAGACCGGAACTCCTTATATGCTTTACAAGGATTCTGCCAATCGAAAATCCAATCAAAAGAACTTGGGAACTATTCGCTCCTCTAACTTGTGTACGGAGATTTTAGAATATACAGCTCCAGACGAGGTTGCCGTATGTAACCTGGCTTCTATTGCTCTTCCTATGTTTGTTAAGGATGGAGCTTTTGATCATGAGGAATTGTACAAAGTTACTGTTCGAGTCACCAAAAACTTAAATCGCGTCATAGATCGCAACTATTACCCAGTACCCGAAGCAGAAAACTCGAATTTCCGTCACCGTCCCGTAGGCCTTGGAGTTCAAGGTTTAGCGGATGCGTTTATCAAATTGCGTTTGCCCTTTACTTCTGAGGAGGCCAAGCAATTGAATCAGGACATCTTCGAAACGATCTATTTCGCAGCAGTTACGGCTTCCATGGAAGAGGCTCAAGCAGATGGTCCCTACGAAACGTATGAAGGGTCACCTATTTCGCAAGGAGAATTCCAATACAATCTTTGGGGCATCTCCGATGAGGAACTTTCGGGACGTTGGGATTGGAAAGCCTTACGTGAAAAAGTACTTGAGCATGGCGTTCGAAACTCTTTGCTTGTGGCTCCTATGCCTACGGCTTCCACCTCACAAATTTTAGGAAATAACGAGTGTTTTGAACCCTACACTTCTAATATATATACCCGTCGTGTTTTGTCTGGTGAATTTATTGTTGTCAACAAACACTTACTCGAAGATCTAGTTCAACTCGGACTGTGGAATGAAGACATGAAACAGGCCTTGATGATGAATAACGGTTCGGTCCAAGATATTGATGGAATTCCCGAAGATCTCAAAGAACTCTATAAAACGGTTTGGGAAATGAGTATGAAAGACATCATTGATATGTCTCGTCAGCGGGGATACTTTATTGATCAGTCCCAATCCTTAAACTTGTTTATGGAGGGCGCAACGATGGCTAAACTTACTTCTATGCACTTCTATGCTTGGAAGTCGGGCTTAAAAACAGGAATGTATTATCTGCGTACCAAAGCGGCTGTGGATGCTATTAAGTTTACTCTTGATAATACAAAAAAGGCTGCTCCTGTAGAGGCTACTGCCGCTGCGACTGCTACACCTGCTGCCTCAGCTCAGCAAAACGTACAGGTAGAGCCTATGAGTCCACAAGAATTAAGACAAATGTTGGAACAATCCCGCGAA
This sequence comes from Flavobacteriales bacterium, assembly GCA_011524915.1. GTDB lineage: Bacteria > Bacteroidota > Bacteroidia > Flavobacteriales > Flavobacteriaceae > WTJH01. Next base: position 26,799 of record WTJH01000088.1, read on the forward strand.
AGTGAAGACGACGATTGTTTGATGTGTGGTTCATAAAACCGCTCAACATCCGTATAAATAGGGCCTTCGGGCCCTTTTTTTATGCACGAAATTACGCTTATGTTACGCCAATGTTAACTTAATGTTACGTAATTCAGATTTTTTTTATATCTTTGAGTAACATTCATCCTAAAAACCTGAATTATGAAAACATTAGTCTTAAGCATTTTGAGTTTATTCGTAACAACAAGCATCATTGCTCAAAACCCACAAGGTGCTGTTACTCAAAAAGAGAAAACGACGGTTTATGAGGATTATCACGCCAATGGAAGCGTAGCACAACGCGGCTATTTAAAAGAGAACAAACCCCATGGGATTTGGGAATCTTTTAATACCGATGGAGAACTTGTTATGCAAGGACGCTATGTAGACGGGCAGAAAGAAGGAACGTGGTTGTTTTGGCAAAAAGAAGGATTGATTCAAGTCGAATATAAAGCCAACCAAAAACAATCCTATCTACGCTTTTCATACGAGGAATCCTACGTAGAAAAATAAAATCGTTTAGCGTTCCTGAACAGAGGAGTAGAAGGTATCTATCAGTTCGAACTGATTTCGGACGAGATCCTTGGTCTTTAAAAGTATGTTGAAATAAAGCGAAGCATTTCTAGGACTACTTTCAAACTGCGCCGTTTGTTCGATCTGCCATTGTATTTTCTCTTCTAAGAGTTTATAGATATCCGCTCTAAGGGCAAATACGTCCTGATATTCCGAATCATCGGTTCCCGCTGCAAAGGCTTCCTTTGCCTCTTGCAACAGCCGTTGAAGTGATTCTTCTAGGTCCAACAAGTTTTCGACGTGTTCCCCGGACAATTTCTGGTGACTGTTATACACATGCAAGTGTGTTAGCTTAGTAAGATAATAGAGATCTTCATTTACATCTTGTAGAGCGCCCAACTGATTGACATAAAAGGTGGCCGCCTTAGTTTCTTGTGTATCTATACTTCGGATAAAGTAAAATACTCCATTGCGTAATTCTTCCAATTCTCGATTGAGTTTACGACTCTCACGTTTGGCACTCCACAGGGGTGCCAAGTCGTAATTGGTGAGTCCGCGGACCATTAACCCATAAGTGGTCATGACCGTTTGCATGACTGCTGCAATACTGTGTCCGCTGTCCCGAATAACATCTGTAGTATTCTGATTTTTTAATCTTAAAATGCGTTCATAGGCAACGTTTTTACGTTTGCGGTTTCGGTGGATTTGGTAGTTTTTCAGCAATAAGAATACAATTACAAATAGAATCGTACCAATGCTCCAAATCCCCCCTTTATGGATCGCAAAAACAACGATCCCTCCCAAGGTAAAAGCACTAAAGGCGGTAAAAAACCACCCTCCAATAACATTAATTACCCCAGCAACTCTATAAACAGCACTATCAGCTCCCCAGGCACGGTCTGCAAGGGAACTTCCCATAGCTACCATAAAGGTGACATAGGTGGTTGATAAGGGTAATTTTAAGGAAGTTGCGAACGAAATTAAAACCGCAGCAACAACCAAATTGATGGAAGCTCGGAGTTTGTCAAAGGCAGGTGCATCAGGATCAATGACGGTGGCTTCTGATCCGCTGGCATAGGTTTTATCGATTTTTTGCAAAACACTTTTTGGGGTTATCCCCACAAAGGCCCGATTAAAAAAGCGGGCGCTATTGACCAACTGGCGGGCTACAAAATTGGCCTTAAACCGTTCTCGAGTATTTTGTTGATTGGATAAATCGATAGAAGTTTTGACAACGGCACGAGCTTTTGAAGAAGTCCAAAGCGTAGCGATCATAATAGCTCCAGAGAGCAATAGAAAACTACTGGGGGTGGGAACTTTTTTGGCCAAGGCACTCATTTCGTAAAAATCCGGGTGCATACCACTGGAAACCCAAGCTTCATAGGATTGAAAGGCAGCAATGGGGACCCCGATAAAGTTGACCAAATCGTTTCCAGCAAAAGCTAATGCCAAAGCAAAAGTTCCGATCCCTATAATGACTTTATAAATATCAATTTTTAAGACTCCTTGGATCAGCCACGAAAAAACAAACCAAAAAATGAATAAGCTTCCATTGACCACCAAGGTTTCCCCCTCTAGAAATGAAAGGATGGTTTGTCCACCCAAAAGATCAAAAGAAGTATTGGCAAAAGGAGTTCCTTTAATCCCTTTAATCAGAATAAAAGTGGTGATGGCCGTTAGGGAAACGCCACCAAAAAGGGCACTCCAAAGAGGCGATTTTTGTTCAAACTTATAGGTCCATAGCATACGCGCGAGCCATTGCACCAAAGCTCCGATACTGAAGGCAATCACAACCGAAAGTAAAATCCCTAAAATGATTTGAGCAGCCTTTTCAGTGTTGATATAGGACCCGAGGGTGCTGAGATCGTTCCCGGCATCTACAATCTTGATAATAGACATGATCACCGCAGCTCCCAACAGTTCAAAAACAATAGAGACTGTGGTTGATGTCGGCATCCCAAAAGAATTGAAAAAATCCAACAGGAGGATATCCGTCATCATCACTGCCAAAAAAATGCTGATGATCTCATTGAAGTAGAAAGCACTGGGGTTAAAGATTCCTTTGCGAGCTACTTCCATCATTCCGCTGGAAAATACAGCCCCACAAAGAATCCCAATACTGGCTAGGATCATTAAATTCCGAAACGAAATCGCCTTTGAACCAATGGCAGAATTCAAAAAATTTACGGCGTCGTTACTGACCCCTACAATCAAATCTCCTACGGCTAGTAGCGATAGCAGTAGGATTAATCCCAAATAATAGCTTTCCATAATACGTCAAAAAAAAAGAGGCTCAATGGAGCCTCTTCGAATATAGTTTAAAATTTATAACTATAGCCCAAACTTATGGCCGTTCCTAAAGAACGCCTTGAGAATATTTTAGATTCGTCTCCGTAGGAAATGAATTGACTTAATCGATCATCGTTTAATAGGTTTTTAACTTTCAAACTAATCGTACTGTTTTTGAGCTCCCCAAAAGTATAGCTTGCGTTTAAGTTAAGGCTGTTAAACGGCATGGTGTAAACATCTGGAACTTCTCCAATTCCTACGACCTGTAGGGTTCGCCCTTGGGTATTGAAATATAACCCAGCATCTAAACCTAGGTCTGTATTGGAGTAGTTAATCCCTGTATTGATCAAGAAAGGGGATTGTCCTTGCAGGTCTCGAGTGGTGGGAACCGTTTCCCCATCTCGTACAATTCCATCTTCCGTTCGAGATTCATATTCCCCACCTGGAGACTGATCCATTTTGAGTTCTGCTTCGATAAGGGAGCCATTAAAATTGAGGTTGAAGTATTTTAAGGCATCGGCAAACACTCCTAAATTTTTTCGAATTTCAACTTCGGTACCAATAACCGTAGCTTCACCCATATTTCGAGGAGTAAAGTTATCGGGTGCAGAGGCACTAAAGGTTACTAATTCGATGGGGTCCTTAAGGGTCTTGTAGAATGCACTAAAAGCAATGATTTCTCCTGGATTATCGAACCTTTCATACCGAATGTCAAAGTTATTGATGTAGGACGGCACTAGATCGAGGTTTCCAATAAAGAATCGGTTGTTTAACGGATCAAAAATCTGTGCATTGGAAACTTCTTTAAAGGAAGGTCTGGCAACCGTTTGTGCAAAAGAAGCTCTAAGGTTTACTTTGTCATTGCTGCTGTAAACAAGATTTACAGAGGGGAAGAAATCAGTTTCATTGATAATGGTTTGATTTCTAATTTGAACGTCGTTTTGATCGATCCCTCTAAACTTTTGTCTATAGTTTTCGATTCGAAGTCCGATGATGGCACGTAGTTTTTCGATCGGTTGAAATTCTTGTGAAAGATATCCGGAGTAATTGATTTGTGCACTTGAAAATTGATCCGCCTCTCCTGATCCCCGAGCGATATAGGTTCCTTGGTTGGTCGCAGTTGTCCAGATATTACTATCCAAGAAAAGTGTATTGGGGTTTCCTTCAGAAAAATCAAATTGACTTCGTCGTTTGATCTTCACTAAAAAGTTTTCGATATTAAAATCTCGAGTTTTTAAAGAGCGGAATAAACCGGCCTTAAATTTTGCGTTGCGCTCGAACAATTGAAATTCTTTTACAGCATCTACTTTACTGACATAAGAAACCTCATCTAAATAGCGCCAAATACGCAATGGGTCTCCCGATTCACTGGGTTCGATTTCAAATCCTCCATCGTCAACTCGGAAGGGAGTCACACGAATGTCCTTGTCATAATTTTTATTAATTGTTGGAGAGAGTTTCCACTCGAGGGTAAAACTTCCTTCCTGGAAGTAGTGTTTTCCTGTTAAAAGGATATTAGTGACCGATTTCTGATTATAATCCATTACATCTTTCACTAAAGTGTTCGAGCCATAAATAAAGTTAGATTCTCTGAATTTAGCTGCGGTAGACACTCCGTTTTGAAGGTGCAGTACATTGAGTTTGTATTTCGATAATTCTCCTTTGAGGCTCAATCCTAACAATCCACTAAGTAAGACGTTTTGAGTACTGATTTCTCCCACTTGAGTTCTGTTAGTTAACAGATTTAAATCAGAAGTATTGTTGGTGTTTTTGATATAAGAAGAAGCCTCGAAATCATCGTAATATTCAAAGTCTTTATCGTATGCGATTGAGCTTACCAATCCAAACTGTTTGTCCCCAATCTGAAATTGATTTCCATAATTAAAAGAAGCACTAAAATTTAAGGGACTAGTAGCTTGTAGTGGGGCTAACTCTGGATTAAAGGATTGTGTTAAACGAGTTAACTCTTCGTTTCCTTGAGATGAACTAGGAATTTCTGTGCTACTAGATACGGGTAAATCTCGTGTTTGTGAGTCAAATCCAAAGATATCAGTACTCGACCCGTTTTGTTTTAGAAAACCGGATTGAAAATGCATCCGAGGATTGTATTCCATGGAATAAGAGAAGGACATATTTTTTTGGGCAGGGATATCTTTAGTAATAATATCGACAATCCCTCCAGTAAAATCTGCTGGATATTCGGCTGTAGCCGACTTTAATACCATAACATTATCGATAATTCCAGATGGGAAAATATCCATCTGTATCGAATTTCGGTCGGGATCCAAACCAGGAATATCCATTCCGTTAAGTATGGACTTGGTATAGCGGTCTCCTAAGCCCCGTACATAGACATATTTTCCGCCCTGTACCGATACTCCCGGAACATTTTTGATGGCATTAGCTAAGTCGCTAGCTCCTATTTTTTTAAAGTTTTGAGAAGAAATTCCGTCCAATAGATTGGCTGATTTTTTCTGTACGGCTAAAACCGCTTGTTCAGAATTCCGTAAAGCTTGGACGGTAACCACGACCTCCTCCATTTGTTCTGCTGCAGAGCCCAAGCTGAGATTAACTTCCTCCGTAGCTCCGGCAATCACGTTTACATTTTCAACACGGACAGATTCATATCCGACAAAAGAAAATATCAAGGTGTAAGTTCCTTCTGAGAGTTCGAGGGTATATAAACCGTCAAAATCAGTGGTTGTCCCTTCTGTGGAACCCTCTATCAAGACATTAGCAAAGGGGAGGGGTTCTTGGAAATCTTTGTCCTGAACCAAACCTTTGATGTATCCGCTTTGTCCCCACATCCCTAAAGGAAGAATGGCCAAACAAAGAATTAAAAATTTACGCATAATATTTTGTATTGATGTGACTCCTATGTCTCGGGAGAATCTAATTTTTGGATGGATTAAAAGTCTAAGGCTCCGCTTGTAAAGGCCAAGGTCCATTCAAAGTTGCTTGTATCGGCGCCTATACCTTCTGAAGGGTTTGCTAAAGAAGTATTTTCGCTTTGTAAACGAGCTATAGCAGCAGCAATAGAAGCGGACTCTGCAACGGCAGATGGGTCTCTAGAAACATTGCTGTCAAATGCATCAAAAGCTCCGTTGTTATCAGACACAGCATCTGTTGGAACACTCCATTTTATGGCAAAGATGCTTGTGAACGACTTTCCAATAGAACTGTTGAATTCGTTATTGTTAAAGAGGAGATCTCCTGCCTGATATGCATCGAAAATTGTAGGGTTGTTCGCTACTTTATCTCCAACTTCTTTGGTGCTTCCATCAACAACAGAGGTGTATTTGGTACCATCTCCATCGAATTCTATATCAGCATCAACACCAAAATTGAAGAAATAGGAATTGGTGATGGATCCAACAGCATAACTTCTAAAGTCAGCAATTTCTCTTCCTTCTGCGGCATTGCCAGGACCTTTAGCGGTGGCATTGCTGATACTAAACTTGTTTCGGCTTTCAGGAGAAAGGGCAGTACCCTCACGGCCATCAATTTCAAAGGCATGATCAGAATCTTCTCCAGCGATATAGACGATATTAGAGATATTTCCTGCATAGGATTGGTCAATGTCATAAGCATCATCTCCCTGAGACCATACTACAGCATTGGTAAGGTTTACGTTTCCACCAAAAAACTCGATCCCGTCATCTTGGTTGGCATATACTTCAATATTGGAAATGGTGGTACCAGCGCCTACCCCTCCAAGAGTAAGTCCGTTGATTTCGTTTCCAGCACCTATATTTGTTCCTCCGTGACGGATAGAAATATATTTGATGATTCCTGAATCGTCGGAATCATTTGTTCCACCATAGAGCCCATAGCTATCTGAAGCAGGGATCCCTTCGATTTGAAGTTCGGTTACATTATTTTTAAAAGAACAACGCGCATTTCCTAAAACAATAATTCCTCCCCAAAGTCCTGTATCGGCTGCTGTCAAACGGTTAGCTGCACTCGGATACGTTTGATCTGCATAAATGGGGTCATCTTCAGCAGTAAAAATAATCGGATGATCTGCAGAACCAATAGCGTTTAATTTTCCACCTCGTGCAACAATTAATGCAGCTGCATCTTCAATATCACTACTGGTAAGGCCTTTAATAACAGTTCCTTCTTCAATGGTAAGGGTAACACCAGAGTTGACCACGACTTTATCATCAAGGAAGTGAATGACATTGTTGTACCAAATTTCATCCGCAGTGATGATTCCAGTATGGGTTTGATCTGTAGTAGGGCGATTGTTATTTCCACTTCCAGGATTGTTTCCATCTCCCGAATCGGATGAAACTAGAACCTCAACTATTTCTGTTTCAACTTCGCAAGCGACAGTTCCAAAAACAACGAGACTTAAGATTAAAGACTTTAAGAAGGTTTTCATTTTTGAATATTATTTGCCGCAAATATATTCTCACTTTCAGGTCGGGGTTTTAGTAAAAAGTTAACGATGGGTTTATCTTTTTTAAGCTTTTGTTAAGGGCAAACAAAGGAGTTAACACAGGCTTAACACGTGTTTTCTCCAATATTTGATTATTATTGGGATTGCGCCCGATAATATTCTAATTTTGGCTCAGGTATGGAATGGGAACAACTTTTGTCCCTCAAACGTTTTGGGGATTCACATAAACGCTTAAGACGAGAGCAAAACGCTCTTCGATCAGGGTTTGAAGTCGATTATGATCGTATCGTTTTTTCACAGGCTTTTAGAAGTTTACAGGATAAAACCCAAGTCATTCCCTTTTCGAAAAAAGATTTTGTCCATACTCGTCTCACCCACAGTTTAGAAGTCTCTGTTGTAGCCAGGAGTTTAGGTCGTTTGGCCGGAGCTGCCATTTTAGATTTAAATCCTTCCCTACAGAATATTCATGGCTATACGGCCGATGATTTTGGAGCCATTACTGCTGCTGCTGCTTTAGCACATGATATCGGAAACCCTCCCTTTGGGCATAGTGGCGAAAAAGCGATAGGCGAGTTTTTTAGTCGAGGAGCAGGACAAGCATTCGAAAGTCAACTCCACGAGAGTCAATGGGCAGATTTATGCTCCTTTGAGGGAAATGCAAATGGCTTTAAAATACTTACAGAATCTCTTCCCGGAACTCCAGGAGGGCTCCGCTTGAGTTATGCCACTCTAGGAGCTTTTATCAAGTATCCTAAGG
>WTJH01000159.1 GCA_011524915.1 Flavobacteriales bacterium
ATTTTTTGGAGTTAACCAAGTTCCGGCTGGCCATTAGTGTCATGTTTTCTTCCCTCGCAGGATATGTTTTAGCAACCGATCGGTACGAGGTTACCACCCTTTTATTCCTCTGGATAGGAGGTTACGGAATGGTTGGAGCTTCCAATGCTTTCAACCAAGTTATAGAGGCTGATTTTGATGCGCAAATGAAGCGTACTCGGAATCGACCCATTCCCGCAGGACGTATGTCTAAAACAACGGGCATCCAAATTGGAGCTGCTCTAACCATCATTGGAACTGTAGTTTTATACTATATCAATGCGCGAACTGCATTCTTTGGATTGCTGTCTTTGCTGATTTATGTAGCAGCTTATACCCCTCTGAAACGGAAATCGTCGCTCTCTGTATTTGTAGGCGCCTTTCCGGGAGCCATTCCATTTATGTTGGGATGGGTGGCAGCTACAGGAAAGTTTGGAATTGAGCCCGGAGTTTTATTTATGGTTCAATTCTTTTGGCAGTTTCCCCACTTTTGGGCAATTGGCTGGATGTTGGAGGAAGATTATAACAAAGCAGGGTTTAAGATGCTCCCCACGGGAGGCGCCAACCAACAAACCGTTTTTTTGATTGTACTCTATACCTTGTGGACCATTGTGGTTTCGCTGTTACCGATGGCTCCCTACACTGGAGATCTACATTTATCCTTGTATGGTGGGCTTGGGATCATATGCTTAGGGTTAGGGATGCTTTATTTTGCTCTTCAATTGATGCGCGACAGTAGCAAGGAGACCGCCCGAAAATTGATGTATGCTAGTATTCTCTACATTACTGCCCTTCAACTTATATATGTTTTTGATAAATTATTAATCGGATGAGTGATATGAATCAACCCCAACAAAAAGCTAAGAAAATGATGCTCTGGGTAGGCATGATTAGCATGACCATGACTTTTGCTGGACTCACCAGTGCCTACGTGGTTAGCAGCGCCCGAGTCGACTGGCTTAAGGATTTCCAGATGCCTTCTATTTTTGGGGTTTCAACAATTATTATTCTGTTGAGTAGTTTGCTCTATCATTTGGCTCAGAAGGCGATTCAAAAGGATCAGATTTCACAAGCCAAAGGCTTTATTTTAGGAACCTTAGTTTTAGCCATTAGCTTTATTTTTACGCAATTTCAGGGGTTTAACCAGATCATTGATTCGGGCTATTATTTTACAGGGCCACAAAGCTCTATAACAACCTCTTATCTGTATGTCTTGGTGCTGTTGCACTTATTCCACTTAGCTGCCGGAATAATCGTATTGGGGGTTAGCTATTTCAGAGTTCATACAGGGAGATATGGCGCAGATCGATATTTAGGAATGGAATTGTCTGTGCTTTTTTGGCATTTTCTCGATTTCCTATGGGTATATTTATATGCCTTCGTCATGCTATACGGTTAAAAAGTAATACATTTGAACAGGAATAAATTTGACTAAATATTTATGGAAGTAACAGCAGCAAACTCTGCAGATTCCACCTCGGTTTGGGGGGGAGGAAATCAGCCGCTTAATGCGAGTTATGGTAAGTTGATGATGTGGTTTTTTATCGTATCTGATGCCTTAACCTTCTCCGGATTTTTAGTGGCCTATGGCTTTTCACGATTTAAAAATATTAATACTTGGCCCATCGCAGATGAGGTGTTTACGCACTTCCCCTTTCTTCATGGGGTAGATGCTCCCATGTATTATGTGGCTTTAATGACCTTTATTCTTATTTTCTCGTCTGTAACTATGGTACTTGCCGTGGATGCGGGTCATCACATGAATAAAGCTAAAGTTACTTTCTACATGCTCCTAACTATTATTGGTGGAGCTATATTCGTAGGTTCTCAGGCTTGGGAGTGGAAAAACTTCATCAAGGGAGAATACGGAGCTTTAGAAACGCGTGGAGGACAAATTCTTCAATTTGTTAATGCCGATACAGGGAAGCGTGTTTCATTAGCCGAAGTTGCCAATCCTCAACAACAAATTCGCGAGACACACCAGGCTTATAATGGTATCTGGTATCAACAAGAAGGAACACTTCCGACCTATACGGTCTCCGAAATTCAGTCTGGATTTGCAGCACAAAATAATCTGACCATCCGGACACAAGAACTTACTGCCGATGGACAAAAAACAGTTCTCTCCCGAACGGATGCCTTGGAAAAAATCCAAGCAGCTCAAAATGTAGTTGAGGGCGCTAATTTGATCCACAACGAATATGGAAATCGTCTCTTTGCAGATTTCTTTTTCTTCATTACTGGATTCCACGGCTTTCACGTATTTTCCGGTGTAGTGATCAACATCATCATTTTCTTTAACGTTATCGTCGGTACTTACGAACGCCGAGGACACTACGAAATGGTTGAAAAGGTTGGTCTTTATTGGCACTTTGTAGACCTGGTTTGGGTCTTTGTATTCACCTTCTTTTATCTGGTATAATCATGGCAGCAGATACACACAAACTTGCAATTTTTAGAGGATTATTAAAGTTTAAATCCAATCAACAAAAAATTTGGGGTGTTCTTATCTTCCTTTCAATCGTGACGACGATTGAGGTTGTTTTAGGAATTGTTAAACCCGCTTCATTGATGACTATGTTCTTAGGGATGAAGCTCCTCAATTGGATATTTATTATTCTAACCATAGTTAAGGCATATTACATCGCATGGGACTTTATGCACATTAGAGACGAAAAAAGCAGCTTGCAAAGCTCTATCGTTCTTCCCTTGTTGATTTTAATTCCTTACTTGGTATTTATTTTATTAGTTGAAGCAGACTACATTTTTGAAGTTATGCGCAATGGGTTTGTAAGCTGGAATTTTTAAGCTAAAACCCTTTAAATACCTTACTTTATGAACGCAAAGGCAAAAAAGATCATCGTTTTAGGAACCTTGTTTTTTTTGCCTTTGTTCGTTTATATGTTTTTTGCTTCCGGCAAAAACAACTTTGCTCGACTTCCCATATTAACTGAAAATATTGCCGAGTTCGAAGGATTCACCTCTACCGATCAAATCCCCCAATTAAAAGATCAGATCACCATACTTGGTTTTTGGGGCAATCGATTGGATTTAAAAAAAGCAGAAGCCCTGAATTTGAATGAAAAGATTTACAAACGCTTTTATCAATTTCAGGATTTTCAGTTCGTCTTCCTCGCCCAAGAAGGTCAGCAAGCTGCCGTAGATAGCTTACGCTATAAACTACAGACAGGTGCTGGAACAGATTTGGAAAAGTGGCATGTCATATATGGAGATTCACTTCAAATAACTGAGCAGTTTAAAAGCTTAGGAACACCTTTTCAATTATCCGAAAATCTGAGTAGCCCTTATGTTTTTATCATTGATAAAAATCGAGCACTTCGGGGGCGCACTCAAGACAAAGATTTAGATACGCTTTGGGGGGTCAACGCCCAATCCGTTGCTCAAATCCATAAAAAAATGGTAGACGATGTTAAAGTTATTTTGGCAGAATACCGTTTGGCTCTTAAGAAATACAATTCTGACCGCGCAAAATAAAGGCTATGAAGTTTTCTTCAAAGTACGCAGGAGTTCTACTCATCATTATCGTTTTTGGCTATTTATTTATCCCTAAGATTATAAATCGTGTTCAGCGCGAGGCTGTCGTCGATAGTAGCCGGTCCGTAGAGGCAAAGCCCTTGTCTTATCTCAATATTAACGGAGAAGCTAAAAAAGTCCCCGAATTTTTAATGCTTAATCAAGACTCTCTCTGGATAGGAGAGTCCGATTTTAAAAACAAAGTATGGGTTGTTGAGTTTTTCTTTACGCGCTGTCCCAGTATTTGCCCCATCATGAATAAAAACATGAAACGCATCGAGGAGCAATTGGGCAGTCAACCCAATTTTGGAATTGCTTCCTTTTCGATAGATCCCAACTACGACCAGCCATCCATTCTAAAAGCGTATGCAGAAGTTTATGAGGTCGAAAATCCCAATTGGCATTTTCTAACGGGCCCTTTGGAGACCGTTCATGCATTAGCGAATCAGGGATTTAACATTTTTGCAGGGATCAATCCGGCTGTTGCGGGCGGTTTTGAGCATCAGGGCTACTTTGCACTGATCGATAAAAAAGGTTATTTTAGATCCCGTACCGATGCCTATGGCAATCCTGTGGTCTATTATTCGGGTTTAGACGATGATCAAGGAAACGCCCCTGAAGTTGATGCGCTTATCGAAGATATTGAACTATTGTTGAAGGAATAAAAATCACTGCTATGGAAAAATCACCTGTTAAAAAATTTCGCCCAGCCATTATTGCCGTATCTGTCGTCGTCCCTTTAGTTGTGGCTGTTTTATTTACGATTCGAATTCCCAATGTTGAGGCACTTTCATTTTTACCACCGGTATATGCTTGCATCAATGCATTGACAGCTATTATCTTAGTTTTTGCTTTATACGCCATAAAAAATAATAACGTACTCTTACACGAACAATTGATGAAAACCTCAATTGCTTTGTCGCTTATGTTTTTGGTTATGTATGTGGCCTATCATATGACTTCGGATCCAACCCCCTATGGAGGAGAAGGATGGAAAAGACCCCTGTATTATTTTATTTTAGTAAGTCATGTTTTGTTATCCATTGGTATTATTCCTATGGTACTGATCACCTATGTACGGGCCATTGCTAAATTATTCGAAGATCATAAAAAGATTGCCCGTATCACCTTCCCAATCTGGTTGTATATCGCCATTTCTGGCGTCATCGTTTATCTGATGATTTCACCCTATTATGCTGCCTAAGTATTTTATAGCATTCGTTCTTTTATTGTGTTTTGCTTGGGTACTGCCTGTGGAGGCTCAATGCTCCATGTGTAGAGCTGTTCTAGAATCTGAAGAAGGACAAGCCACAGCCCGAGGAATCAACAATGGGATTTTGTATCTAATGGCAGTTCCCTACATACTCGTAGCTTTTGTTGGTTGGAGAATATTTAAAATATTCCAGAAAAAAGAATAATTTTGTAACAAAATCTATAATATCTCCTCCTTTATTAAAGAGATGATTATTTAATGTTGATTTTGTTTAACCCACTACCATGATAAAAATCAAAGAGCTCCATAAATCCTATAAAACGGGAAAGTCTTCTTTGCATGTACTTAAAGGAATCGATTTTGAAGTGGAACCAGGGGAGTTGGTTGCCATTATGGGATCTTCAGGTTCTGGAAAATCTACCTTATTAAATATCTTAGGAATGCTCGATGTAGCCGATACAGGAATCTATGAATTAGATGGTGTTCCTATTGAAAATTTGGATGAAAAAAAGGCTGCTCAATACCGAAATCAATTTTTGGGTTTTGTCTTCCAATCGTTCAATCTAATCAATTACAAAACTGCTTTGGAAAATGTAGCTCTTCCGCTGTATTATCAAGGCGTTAAACGAAAGGAACGCAGAGAAATTGCTCTGGACTACCTTTCGCGTGTAGGCCTGGCAGATTGGGCCACGCATTTGCCTAGCGAATTGTCTGGAGGACAAAAACAACGGGTGGCTATTGCCCGTGCTATGGCATCGAATCCAAAGGTACTTTTAGCCGACGAACCCACCGGAGCACTAGATACGACAACCTCCTATGAGGTTATGGATTTGATTCAAAAAATTAATGATGAAGGTCGGACTATTTTGGTGGTAACACATGAGCCGGATATTGCTCAGATGTGTAAGCGTATTGTTCATTTAAAAGATGGAACTATAGAAAAGGATAGCCGAGTAGAACAAGTAAAAGCTTTACCCCATGTTTAACAGCGATCGGTGGAGTGAAATTTTTCAGACCATACGTAAAAATCCCCTGCGAACCGCACTTTCGGGATTTACGGTGGCTTTGGGGATCTTTATTTTCATCATCCTCTTTGGATTGGGTAATGGTCTAAAAAACACGTTTAAAGAGTTTTTTTTGGACGACGCCACCAATGCTATTTTTCTCTTTGCTGGAAAAACAACAAAACCTTATCGCGGTTTTAAAGCCAATCGACGGATCGAATTCGAAAACGATGATCTTGAAGCCATCAAACGCGACTTCAGTTTTTATTTGGAAAGTATTACCCCTCGCATTACCCGTGGGGCTATTGTAAAATATAAAACAGAATCCAATAGCTATACGACTCGTGCGGTTGCTCCCGCACATCAGCAGATCGAAAAAAACATCATGATGCAGGGGCGTTATATTAATGCAAGGGATATTGATCTGTCCACCAAAGTTGCCGTAATAGGAAGGCTGGTTGCCGAAGATTTGTTTAAAAATGAAGATCCCATGGGGCAAATTATCGATATCAATTCCATCGCCTTTAAGGTGGTTGGGGTTTTTCAGGACGAAGGAGGAGATAATGAAGAACGCTATATCTATATACCCTACACCACTCGTCAACGTATCGAAGGAGGAACGGATAAATTAGATCAGATTAATATCACTTTTCGACCAGAGTTGGGACATACGGGGGGGCTTGCTTTTGAAAAAAGCCTAAAAAGATATTTTAAGGACAAAAAGGATATTTCTCCATCAGACCCAGCAGGGATATATATTCGCAATGTAAACGATCAGCTCAAACAAAATCAGCAGTTTGCTGGAGTACTTCAAATGATTGTCACTTTTGTTGGCTTAGGAACCCTGATAGCAGGTATTATTGGGATATCAAACATCATGGTGTTTGTGGTCAAAGAGCGTACCAAAGAGCTCGGGATTCGAAAGGCTTTAGGGGCCTCTCCCTATTCCATTATTGCTATGATTCTTCAGGAGTCTATTTTTATTACAATGCTTTCCGGCTATTTAGGGCTTATTTTAGGGGTGGTTACCCTCAATAATCTCGGAAATTCTCTAGAAGATTATTTTATAAAAAACCCCTATGTGGATATGAGTACAGCACTGATTGCGACCTTTATCCTCATTCTTTTTGGAGGGATAGCAGGTTATTTACCCGCACTCCGTGCCGCCCGAATTAAACCCATTATTGCCCTTCGAGATGAATAGTTTTAAAGTACTTTTTGATCAGGAAACATGGCAAGAAATTTTTGGGTCCATTGCCAAAAATAAAACCCGTACCATCATCACTGTGATTGGGGTTTTGTGGGGAATTTTTATTTATGTTACCCTTTCGGGCGCGGCCAAAGGTTTGGATAATGGTTTCGAACGCGAATTTGAAAACGTTGCCATGAATTCCCTTTTTGTTTGGGCGCAATCGACAAGCATCCCTTACGATGGATTTAAAATTGGCAGAAGCATACAGTTAAAAATTCAGGATGTTGAAACCTTAAAAAAACAAGTTCCAGAAATTCAATACATCGCTCCTCGAAATGCTTTGGGTGTTTTTGGTGGAAGTGCTCCCTTGGTGGTTAAAGGAAGTCGATCGGGGAATTATAACATTTATGGTGATTTTCCAGAATACACCAAAATAGCGACCAAGAAAATTTTTGATGGAGGACGTTTTATTAACACAGCCGATATCCAACAAGAACGTAAAGTATGCGTCATTGGAGAACGTACGCGAGACGAACTTTTCGAAAAAGATGTAAACCCGATAGGTGGTTATATCCGTATCAATGATATTTATTTTCAGGTCATTGGCGTTCATAAATATGTTGAGGGGGGCGGCTTCGAAAGCGATGGTGATATTTTTATTCCTTTTACGACCTATAGAAGACTCTACAATACTGGAGACAGGGTCCAATGGTTTACCATTGCAGCTTATGATGATGCCGATGTAGTTGCCGTGGAGAAACAAATCAAGCAGTCATTAAAACGTATTCATCGGGTCTCACCTAAAGACGAACGCGCTTTTGGCTCCTTTAATCTAGGAGAGATTTTTGGACGAATTTCAGGTTTTGCCAAGGGGATGACTTTTTTGTCCCTCGTAGTAGGTATAGCAACCATTATTGCAGGGGTTATCGGTATTGGTAATATCCTTTTGATTTCCGTTAAGGAACGAACCAAAGAGTTGGGTGTTCGCAGGGCATTGGGAGCCACTCCGGGAGAGGTGCGCATGCAAATCATTTTAGAATCTGTTTTTTTAACTACCCTTGCAGGAATCATCGGAATTGTGATTGGTGCTCTAGTGTTGGCAGGAATCAATTGGGGAACTACCGATTTACAAGATTTCCCCTATACCAATCCGACCGTTCCGGTTTCATTTATCCTAGGGGCCTTGTTTATCATGGTGTTCTTAGGAACTTTAATTGGACTTATCCCAGCTCAAAGAGCTGTAAGCATAAAACCTATAGACGCATTAAGAGAAGAATAATTGTTTACCAAACTATAATCAAGCCTTTATGAAATACCTAAAATATTTTGGAATTGCCGCCCTACTTTTCGGAGTTCTATTTGCCGCAGCCTACTTTATCAAGACGAATAGTAAATCCATCGTCGTTTATGAAACCGAAAAGGCTGAACGAAGAAGCATAGAAGAAAAAACCGTGGTTACTGGGAAAGTAATTCCCGAAGATGAAGTGGAAATTAAACCACAGATTTCTGGAATTATAGAGCAACTTTTCGTCGAAGAAGGGGACTTGGTCCAGAATGGAGATCTTTTAGCAAAAGTGAAAGTCGTTCCCAACGAACAATCGCTTAACAGTGCCGAAGGTCGCCTCGCCAATACAAAGATTGTTCTTAAAAATGCGGAGCTGGACTACAAGAGAAATAAGACTCTTTTTGAAAAAGATATCATCTCTAAACAAGAGTTTGAAAATGCGGAACTTCGCTTTTCTCAGGCCCAACAAGATTTGAGAAACGCCCAATCGGATTTGCAAATTATTCGGTTAGGATCGGCAGGAGGGTCTGCAACCGCCAATACCAATATCCGAGCAACAGTAGCAGGGACCATCCTTGAAATTCCTGTGAAGGAAGGAGATCAGGTTATCGAGAGTAATACCTTTAATGCAGGAACCACCATTGCCACAATTGCAGATCTCAATAAAATGATTTTTGAAGGTAAAGTCGATGAAGCAGAAGTAGGTAAACTTTCTGTGGGCATGCCTTTAGAAGTGACTTTGGGCGCCATAGAAGAACAAACATTTGATGCCAAATTAAAGTTTATTGCTCCTAAAGGAAATGAAGAGCAGGGAGCTGTTCAATTCAAGATAGAAGGAGAAGTTTATTTAGACGATTCCATTTATATCCGTGCAGGCTACAGCGCCAATGCTTCTTTGGTCCTCCAAAAGAAAGATAGTGTACTAGCTATTCAAGAAAGTCTTGTTCAATTCGATAGAGAAACGGATGAGCCTTATGTTGAAATAAAAACAGGAGAAAAATTTGAACGTCGTGAAATCAAGTTGGGGATTTCTGACGGTATTTATGCCGAAATTTTGGAAGGGATTAATGTTCAGGACGAGGTAAAAGTGTGGAACAAAACAGAAAAGGTAAAAGGTTCTAAAGAAAGTACGGAAGAATAAATTTAACCCCATGAATAAAAGACCATATATCCTAGCTCTTCTTCTTGGGTTCTTTTCAATGGGCCTTCAGGCGCAAGAGAATAAACCCTATACCCTAGAGGACTGTGTCAACCGAGCCATTGAGATGAATATTAGCATCAAACGGGCCCGCTTAGACTTAGAAAGCTCAGTTTTAGATAAGTCCGATGCCATTGGAAGTTTTCTACCCACCTTTAATGTTCAAGGATCCCATTCCTGGAATATTGGACTGAATCAGAATATTACGACGGGGCTGCTGGAAAATGTAACCACGCAGTTCTCCTCTATGAGTGGAAATATCAATACCACCATTTATAATGGAATGCGAAATGTACGCCAACTCCATCTCGCCAATCTCAATATACTGGCACGGGAATATCAATTAAAAGATATGACTGAGGATGTTATGTTACTCGTGGCCAATGCTTATTTGCAAGTCAATTTTAGTAAAGAATTATTAAAGGTACAGCAAGACCAACGAGAGGTTAGCATTCAAGAATTGGCACGGACCAAAGCCTTGATTGCCGAGGGGGTTCTGACGGTAGGCGATATTTTTGAGATCGAGGCGAATTTAGCTTCTCAAGAACAAGCGATCATCAATGAGGAAAACAATTTACGCTTAGCTAAAATCAATTTAGCTCAGTTACTTCTGATAGAAGATTACAGCACTTTTGAGTTGGCGGACGAAAAGTTTGACATTCCCATTTCAGAAGTTTTACTGGAAAACCCGAAAACGATTTTCGAAACTGCACTTCAAAATCGAAACGATATTAAGCTTGCCCTTACCAATATCGAAATTGCAGAAACCAATGTGCTTATTTCCAAGAGTGCACTTCAACCGCGTTTATCGGCTTTTTACAGTTACAGTACCCGACTTTCCTATAGCGATCGCTTAGTGCCTTCTGGAGATTTCTCAGAAGTCCCTATCGGATATGTCGCAGGATCACTCCAAGAAGTACGCACTTTAAGACCTGAAACTCAAATTGCACCGCCCCAAAATGTTTGGGATCAGTTGTCTCAAAACGACGGGCACAACTTCGGATTAGCCTTAAATATCCCCGTATTCAACGGGAAATCTGCTCAAAACAATCTCAAGCGGAGCAAAATCAATGTTTTGCAATCTCAACAGTTGTTTGAGCAGCAAAAGTTGGATCTAGAAACAACCGTGAATCAAGCCTTTAACAATGCCGAAGGGGCCTATAAATTTTATGAAGCTGCTCAAAAAACTGTGGTAGCTCGGGCCGATGCATTAGAAGACGCACAAAAACGGTATCAAGAAGGAATCATGAACTCTTTTCAGTATGTTCAGGCAAAACAGCGCTATGAATCTGCCGTTTCGGACCTGCTGAGAGCCAAATATGATTATGTTTTTAAATTGAAGGTATTGGAGTTCTATTTTGGAATCCCAATCCGCTAGTTCTTTATGGCTTGGATTTTACAGTTAGAAACCAGTAGTAAAAATTGTTCAGTTGCCCTAAGTCATCAGGGCCAGACAGAGTTTCTTTTGGAAGAAGCTCATGAGCAGTATTCCCACGGTCAGGATCTACACCCGCTGATTCAGAAACTCATGGATCAGGCGCCTATTGAACTTAAAAACGTGGAAGCTATTGCCGTAGGTAAAGGACCTGGATCCTACACCGGATTGCGTATAGGAGTATCGGCAGCCAAGGGAATGGCTTACGCTCTCGATCTTCCCTTGATTGGGATCAATAGTTTGGAATTGATGGCTCATGGAGCAGAACCTACACAGCAAGGCTATTATATCCCTTTGGTGGATGCGCGACGGATGGAGGTTTACACCTCAGTTTTTGACCAAAAGCTCAACGAGATTAGACCTACTCAAGCGCTTATATTGGAGCAAGAAAACACATTTTTGGACTTAAATCCAGACCTTCCACACTATTTTTTTGGGGATGGAACAGCTAAAGCAAAGCCACTTTTTACCCAAGAAAATTTTTATTTTTTGGAGGCACCCTTATTTCCTTCAGCTGCTCATATGAGTTCTTTAGCTTTTGAAGCCCATCAAAATAAGGCCTGGGAATCGGTCGCCTACTTCGAGCCGTATTATTTGAAGGAGTTTATGATCACTCCCCCCAAAAAAAAGACACCTTAGGCGTGCTTTAAAATTTGGGCTGCTTCCTCAATGGTAGATACGGCAGCTAAACAGCTCTGATCCTTACAGATGTATATGGCTAAGTTTTGGGAGGCAGCTTTGTTTTCTAAGGCAGGGATCTTGGTATTGGAGTGTAAACGTCCCCATAGGACTCTGCTTGGAGTCGATTGCTTCAGTTGTTTTAAGGCCGATTTGGATGGAGTACCTCCCACATATACCTGTTGAATTTTAGGGAGTTCTATCGCTAATTTCAGCCAATATCCATGGGCCCTGGGATGATCTAAAGCAAAGGGTAGTTGCTGGTCTAAAAGTTTTTGGGCGTCTTGGATCCAGTCCCATTTTTCAAAATAATACCCCAGTTGAAAAAGATTTTCACACAGTATGGCATAGGGGGAGGGGATCACATCGTCCTGATTTTGATGTACTTCAAAAAAGACTTCTTTGGTGGATCGGGAGCTAAAAGTAAACTGCATTTGATCGGAATCCCAAAATAAATCAAGGACTTGTTTTTGGAGTTCGAAAGCTTCTAGTAAATATTTTTCCTCCCAAGTATATTGGTACGCCTCCACACATAGGGAGATCAGCCATGCATAGTCTTCTAAAAAAGCAGGGTTATAGGGCCCTTTTGAGCTGTAGTTCCGGTAGAGCTGATTCGAGCTATTTTTTAACTTCCGCAGGAGAAATTCTATGTTTTTAAGGGCTAAATCAGCTGCTGAATCTTTTTCAAAAACAGAGGCTACAGCCAACAGACCTTTACTTAAAATAGCATTCCATGAGCAAATAATAAGCTGGTCTAGAGGCGGTTGTTTTCTTAGCTTCCGGTGTTGAAGAAGTGTCGTTTCCCAATCTAATTTATACGATTCAAGCGTTTCTTCTGTAAGCGAATGCTCTATACAAAATTGCTCATCTGATAGAGGTCTATGTAAAATATAAACACCTTCCCACGCCAATTCAGGGGCGATGCCATAATAACTCTTAAAGGTATCGAATGGATTTAAAGGCAGCCCTTCTAATTCTTCCAGAGTCCACGTATAGTAGGCTCCCTCTCTTTGTTGTTGAGTGCTTGCGTCCCAGCTATCGGCATCCCAAGCAGCCCAAAAGCCCCCTTCAGAAGTAGTCCAGTATTGGGCAATAAAATCTACCGTTTTATCTACAATTTCCTTGTAGAGGGGGGATTTTGATACTTTATATCCCTGTGCATAACTGGCGAGCAATTGCCCGTTGTCGTAGGCCATTTTCTCAAAATGAGGAATATTCCAAGTCTGATTTACACTATAGCGGGCAAAGCCACCTCCGACTTGGTCAAAGATTCCACCGCGTCCCATCTGATCCAGTGTTTTATGCCAATGTTGGTTCCATTGGGGAGCATTGAAATACAGTCCAATGGCATACCACAAATCGATTTGGCAGGGCATAGGAAACTTTGGACCACCAGAGAAGCCACCGGCTATGGGATCGGTTTTTTCCCAGAGGTTTTCCCAAGTTTTTGACATGGATTGGTCTTGTGAGACCAGACGCTTTTCTGTGCTATAGGCATTTAAGAGCTCTACCATTTGTTTGCCGTAGGCCACAAGTGATTGAGGTTTTTCAGTTTGGATTTGAATAATTTTTTGGAGGGATCTAAGCCAATCTTGAGCAGAGAGATAGGTACATCCCCAAAGCGGCTGACCGTTGGGGAGAGCAACGATATTCAGGGGCCATCCCCCTTGTTGGGTCAGTAATTGAAGGGCAAGCATATAGGTCTGATCAACATCTGGGCGTTCTTCTCGATCCACTTTGATATTGATAAAATGACGATTCATAAAGCTACTTACCTGGGGGTCAGAAAAGGCCTCTTTGGCCATGACGTGGCACCAATGACAGCTCGCATACCCAATACTTATAATCACTAATTTCTGGTGGGTCTCAGCCCATTCCAGTATCGAAGGATGCCATTCTTGCCAAGCTATTTTTTGCTGGGCGTGTTGCAGGAGATAAGAACTGTTCGACCGATGAAGTTGGTTGCGTAATGTAGGGGAGCTACCCATTGATGGCTACTACAGAATCTACTTTTCCGGGCAGCATATCCTTGAGCATGGTCTCTATTCCATTTTTAAGGGTAAAGGTAGAGGAGGGACAACCGCTACACGCCCCTTGCAATACGACTTGAAGCTCTTTGGCTTGTTCATCAAAAGACTGAAAAACGATATTTCCCCCATCCGAAGCAACGGCAGGTTTGATATATTCTTCTAGTATATTGATGATTTGAGTTTCCAGTTGGGTACGGTTTTCGTCGGCTGTTTCCAATGCTTCCGATTGTGCCTGACTTTGGGTCTTTTCCACGACAATCACGCCTTGAGCAAGTTGTTCTTGAAGAAAAGAACGGATTTCCATCACCACGTCTTCCCAAGCCATAGAATTATATTTGGTGATCGATAGGTAATTATAATCCACAAAAACCTCTCGAACAAAAGGAAACTGGAAGAGGGCTTTAACCAAAGGAGCTTGTTGAGCTTCATCGATGTTTTTAAATTCAAACGATTCTTCGACAAGAGCTTTATTCGCTACAAATTTCATCACCTCTGGGTTTGGGGTGCTTTCGGCATAGATCGATACCGGAACTTTTTTGGCAACAAACTCGGGTTTAAAAACCATCCCGCCATCCGCTAGGTAATTTTTGATCTGATCTGCTACTTCGACCAATACATCTTCCCATTCCAAGATATTGAAACGTTGCACCAATAATTGGTCTGCACTCAATTGGACCTCTTTGACAAAAGGGAGGTAGAATAATTGTTGTACCAAGGGAGCATCTGCTGCTTCATCTACATTTTGAAATCTAAAACTTCCCGAAAGATTTAGGGGAGTTTCGAATTTAAAGGATGCCCATTGGGGGTCTTTTTGTACGGCGGCATGAATTTCCATCGGCTATTTTTTTCAAAATTAATCATTGCAGAAAAGGAAATAAAATTCAGAAGCCCTAATTTCGTTAAAAACCGCATTTTAGATGTTAGTAAAATCTGTTCGTGGCTATACCCCTAAGGTGGGAAAGGACTGTTTCTTGGCAGAAAATGCTACCCTCATTGGTGATGTAGTGTTGGGAGATCAGTGTTCTGTTTGGTATCAGGCCGTTGTCCGAGGCGATGTTCATTCCATCCGTTGTGGTGATCGGGTCAATATACAAGACGGTGCCGTTATCCACGCTACATTTGAACGGGCAGCGACAACCATTGGCAACGATGTTTCCATCGGTCATAATGCCATCGTCCATGGATGTACCATTCACGATCAAGTATTGGTAGGGATGGGGAGTATTATTATGGACAATTGCGTGGTGGAGTCGGGAAGTATTATTGCTGCTGGAGCGGTTCTCCCCCAGAATACTCATGTTCCTGCAGGAAGTATTTTTGCAGGAGTACCGGCCAAAAAAATAGGAGAAGTCTCCAAAGATTTACAAAAGGGAGAAATTGAACGGATCGCTCAAAATTATATTCAATACGCCTCTTGGTTTAAGGATCAGGCATAAAAAAACCGAAGCATTGCTTCGGTTTTTTTATGGATTGTATGGAGCGAATTCTTAGAATCCTAACTCTTTCTTTACATCGGGCATAATGTTTTTTCCGTTGGCGACTAATACACCACCTCCTTGAGATGCATCAAGTACATAGTCAAAACCTTGAGCTGAGGCAACCTTTTCGATAGCCGTACGAGCTTTGTCGTACAAGGGACGCATCATTTCAACTTGTTTTTTCTGTAAGTCTTGAGAAGCTGTTTCTCTAAAGCTTTGGATGTTTTGTTGAAGTGACTCTAATTCTTTCTGACGGGCCTGATTGGTAATCTCTGTTTGATTTTCGGCATCGGCAGCATAGGCTTGGGCCTTGGCTTGAAATTCTTTTAGGGAAGCCTCGATATCCGTAGCATAGGTTTTTTCGAGTTTTTCTAATTCTTTTTGAGCAGCGATTACTTCAGGCATTTCAGCGAAAAGCTGTTGAGTATCGATGTGAGCAACTTTGGACTGAGCTTGAGCAGTAGTGAATGAAAACAATACACAAGCCAGTGCGGCAAAGATTTTCGTTTTAAAGATCATTTTTGTTGAAGTTAAAATGTTATCGGTTCAATTTTGATTTTACAGCCTCAATCTTTTCTTTTCGCTTCTTGAGCTTTTCTTGGCGCTGAAGCTGTTGAATTATGAGTTTGCTAATATCGTAATTTTTTGAAGAAAACAACATGTTTGGAGAACTGGAACGGTCAAAAACAAAGTCGTATTTTTTATCAGTTGCAATTTTTTGTACCAATCCCATCACTTGATCCTGAATGGGTTGAATCAGTTGCACTCTTTGTTTGATTAAATCCCCATTGGGACCGAAACGACGTTCTTGCATTTGGACAATTTCACGTTCAAATTCTTGAATCTCGATTTCTCGATCTTTTATCAATTCTGGGGTAAGTAAAACTTTTTCGGCTCCTAACTGTTCCCGCAATTGTTTTGCTTGAAGTTTTTTAAGTTCAATTTCCTCTTTCCACTTTAGAATACGTTCGTCTAACAATCGACTGGCCTTTTGATATTCCGATAGTTCAGCCAAGATCAAATCCATATCCAAATAGGCGATCCGAACCCCTCTTTGAGCACTGAGATTGCCTCCCCAAAGGACCGATAATAGACAGAAGAACAGAGTTGAACGGAGCGTTTTCATATATATTGACATGCCAAATGAGATAATATTCTATACTAAAAACGCCTGAGGACTCTTTTTATTTTGTTTAGAAGCGTTGCCCAATCACAAAGTGGGTTTCCCAACCGTTGGGGGTATTACTTCCCGACGAGATGCTATCGAAACCATATCCGAAGTCAATACCCAACAGTCCAAAAGCAGGCATAAAAATTCGGACTCCTGCTCCGGCAGATCTTTTAGAATTAAAAGGATTGAAATCTCGGAAACTATCATATCCATTTCCAGCTTCTAAAAAGCTAAGCGCGTAGATCGAAGCGGAGGGTTTAAGTGTAATGGGATAGCGCAGTTCCATGGTGAATTTGTTGTAGATCAGGGATCCGTCATTGGATGACAGCGATTGGTTTTCGTATCCTCTAAGCGCAATGGTTTCGCGTCCATCAAGCGCATAATTGATCATTCCATCTCCTCCCAAGAAAAAACGTTCGAATGGTATGTTTCCGCGATCCGGGTTGTAAGCTCCTAAGAATCCAAAGTCTGCTTGGGTTTTTAAGACTAATTTGTCGAACAAACGCGTATACCACTGTCCATTAAATTTAACCTTGTAGAATTCTAACCATTGAAATTTCTCCTGATCAATTTTAGCTTGATCCGGGTCCCCGGCTTGATTTTGAAATTCTGCTTGGTCTTCTAGATTGGAAAAATCTTGTCCTGTGATAAGCGAATAGGGGGGAGTAAACTTTGCACTGATCAAAAATTCTGACCCTCCCATAGGAAAAATCGGGTTGGTATAAGTGTTGTTTCGACTCAGAGCTATCGTGTACGCTAGATTATTGGATTCTCCGTCCCCAAACGTAAACAATCCCGTATAGTAGTTTTGTAGGTTGTAGTACTGAAATGAAATGGATTGGGAAAGCGTAAAATAGTCGTCCGGTACACGCAGGCGTTTGGCCAATCCTAAGGTAATTCCACTGATCTGGAAGGATTGAGTTTTATCTGCAAGCCCGGTATAAAAATCATAGCGATATTGTACGGTATGTGATAGCGAGGTTGAAAACTGAACCGGTTGACGCCCGCCCAGCCATGGTTCGGCAAAGCTAAAGCTGTAGGTGTTGAAAAACTGACTGGCTTGTAAGCGCAGACTCAACGTTTGACCATCCCCCATGGGTAGTGGACGGTAGGCTTTTTTGTTGAAGATGTTCTTCATGGAGAAGTTGTTAAAGGAAAGCCCTAAGGTTCCTATAAATCCTCCACCTCCATAACCTCCTTGGAGTTCGATCTGACTCGCTCCGGCTTCAATAAGCCCATATTCGATATCCACAGTTCCTGCATTGGGATCGACCGCCTTAAAGTCAGGCGTAATTTGTTCAGCGTCGAAAAAGCCTAACTGACCCAATTCTCGAACCGTACGTACGACCATGTCCTTGCTGTATAATTCTCCGGGTTTGGTTCGTAATTCACGGAAGATTACATGATCATTGGTTTTGGTATTCCCAATCGCTGTTATGGTATTGAAACGGGCAATCTTCCCTTCCGTAATTCGGATTTCATAGTTGATGGTGTCTTCCTTGGCACTCACCTCAACGGCGTTGACATTAGAGAATAAATAACCGTTGTTCTGATAGAGATTTGTCAAGTCGTCTCCATCGGGTTTAGAAGTGTCGGAAATACGTTTTTTAAGCAATACACCATTGTATGGATCTCCTTTCTGAATCCCCAGCTTGCGCGTAAGGAAGTCGGAGGTGTAGGCACTATTTCCGATAAAGTTGATATCTCCAAAGTAGTAGCGTTTTCCTTCCTCTACAGCTAATTTAATCGCTAGGGTATTGTCGTCATTCGTTATCAGTGTATCTGCCGTAATACGTGCATCTCGATATCCTTTTTCTTTAAAGAAATTGATCAATTCTTCTTTATCGGAGCTAAAGTCGGCTGGGATATACTTGGATTTTTTCCAAAAACGCCCTGTAAATTTCTGTTTGGTGTTTTTGAGTTGTTTGCGAAGTCTTAGATCCGAGAAAATCTCATTCCCTTCAATAGCGATCTCTTTGATTTTTACACGAGGCCCTCGATCGACCCGTACCACCATCTTTAGGCTATTGTTCTGCAGGGAATCGGGGATCAGGTTCAGTTGAACCTTAGTGTTCATAAAACCCTCTTTTCGGAATTTATTAAGGATGTAGTTTTTAGTGTTGGTCAAAAAACTTTCCGAAAGTTTCTTCCCTTTGGTCAGCTCTGTTTCTTTGAGTAGGATTTCGGATTTCCCTTTTTTAACCCCTACGATTTTAACATCGGAGAGTGTAGGCAATTCTTTGATTTCAATCTCGATACCGATTTTATCATCCCGAACATAATTGATGTAAAAATTGAT
The DNA here is from genome assembly GCA_011524915.1 of Flavobacteriales bacterium. Classification (GTDB taxonomy): domain Bacteria; phylum Bacteroidota; class Bacteroidia; order Flavobacteriales; family Flavobacteriaceae; genus WTJH01. The sequence continues at coordinate 18,536 of WTJH01000159.1, forward strand.
ATCACTAAAGAGTTCGAGTTTCCAAAGCTTTTTAATGATGCTACTAATTTCCTCTCCCGGAACTGTAATTTGCATTCCTTTTCGCAAACCACTGTAAGAAATTACCGTTTGGTTGTTAAAGGTTTTTAAGCCAGAAACAGCGATGGAGTCAAGGGTATATTTTTTGCCTGGGAGGTAGTCTTCCGTTTGTCCAAAGCTGAGCTGAGAGAACAATAGAATTGTCCAAAAGAAACAAAACAGCTTGATGTTACGATTGAAGTTGTTGACTTGTTTTTCCAAATCTGCGTTCGCGTTGTTGATAATTTAAAATGGCCTGATGTAAATCCTCTTTGCCAAAATCGGGCCAAAGTTTATCCGTAAAATAGAGTTCAGCATATGCAATTTGCCAAAGTAAAAAGTTACTGATTCGTTTTTCACCACTGGTGCGGATCAATAAATCTACATCTGGTAAATTTCGCGTGTAAAGATGCTCATTTATAACGGATTCGTCAAGGTTTTCTAGTGAAATTGTATTCCTTTTAACTTTTTCGGCCAAGCATCTGAAAGTCTGAACCAATTCTTCCCGACTGCCATAACTCAAAGCAAGCGTAAGAACCATTCCGGTATTGTTTTTGGTCTTTTGAGTTACATATTCCAATTCCTCACGAACAGCTTTGGGAAGATTGCCCAAGTTTCCAATCGCATTGAGTTGGATATCGTTCTGCATCATTTTCCGAAATTCCCCTCGGAGCGAGCGAACCAACAGATTCATCAGTACACTGACCTCTTCCTTGGGGCGTTCCCAGTTTTCCGTTGAAAAGGCGTATAAAGTCAGATGAGGAACTTTAATTTCCCGAGCAGCTTCCACTATGGATCGGACAGAGTCTACTCCGTGCTTATGTCCGTAAATTCTTGGTTTACCTTGCTCTGTAGCCCAGCGTCCATTGCCATCCATTATGATAGCCACATGATTAGGTATATTTGAGAATTCCATCATTTATCTTTGCAATAACACGGAAGATCGCCAAAGGTAAAGGAAATTGTTAAGCCAGAAAATACATACCAATCATTATTCCCAATATTCCCAAATCGGTTCTGGCTTACATCGGGATTGGGATCACTTCCATCCAGATTGTCGGTCAGTGCATAGCGAGCTCCAACCTCTAATCCCAATACAACTGTGGGCGTAGGGTTAAGTTTTACTCCAAAAATGACAGGCACGGCTACATCTTGGGTGGTTCCATAGTCCACCAATTCGGGAACCGCCCGTAGTCCTGTGGGTACAGTACCTCCTGGATTTTCGTGGTATTGAAGCTTGTAGCGGAAGTAGCTCAATCCTAAGTAGAGATAGGGACTAAAGTTCACTTGTTCGGTATGTAGGTTAAAATCTAAAAAATTGAATTCCATACCTGCCGAAAACTCTTGAATGGAGTTGTTGACTTTATAATTTCTCCAAAATCTACCCAATTCTGCTGAAGCATAGTCCGCATTTTTTAAATTGGCCTGTGTAATACTGGCCCGAAGGGAGTATCGAGTTGTTAAGTTCCATTTATAGATAATTCCTGTGGCATAACTCCCAGGAACCAAATAAGCCGTATTTCCAACATCTCCAATGTAGGTGCTGGCTCCTAAAAATCCGCCAACCTCATGATATTGCCCCATCGCTTTGGACAAACCAAGCGATACAAGCAAACAGATATAAAGGCTTCGTATTTTCATGAAACAGACCTTGGGCACGTTGGGGTGCACTAAGGGGTAACATAAAAACTGATTTCAGCTGATTTTATTGTACGTTTCGGGTGTCTAATCCCCAAAACAGTTTATTGCGTAAAGTCGAGAAAAAATGGGTGTTTTGAAGTTCTATGGTTTCTACTTCAAAGGCTGCTTTTTCCACAAAAATTTTATGCCCATTTTGAATGTTGACCAAACGAGAATCGAGTGTCAGTAAATGATTTTTAGCCCGCCCTTGAACTTCTAACTGTATGCGATTATCATCAGGGACAATAAGCGGGCGCATGGTAATATTATGCGGCGCAATCGGATTTAATACAAAATTCTTACTCTGTGGAGTCAATACGGGCCCCCCAGAACTTAAGGAATAGCCAGTAGACCCGGTGGGGGTAGAAATGATTAAGCCATCTGCCCAATAGGTGGTCAATTTTTCCCCATTGATGTGGGTCTCAATGTTGAGCATGGAGGTAGTGTTCTTGCGGTAGACCACTAATTCATTAAGTGCGTAGGGAAACTCTACTATCCCATCAATAGCCGGTTCGGTTGCTATTTTGAGTAAGCTTCTTTTAATGGTGCGATATCTCCCAGCAAAAAAGTCATCCAAGCCATCTGCAAGAGATTCCTTTTGAAGACTCGTTAAAAAACCTAAAGTTCCGGTGTTAATCCCTAAAATAGGTACTCCAGACTGGCCCACAAAAGGGATGGACCTAAGTAAGGTGCCATCACCTCCAACAGAGAAAACACAGTCCAATTCAAAGTCTAATTGTTTTTTACTGTTAAAAAATTGATAGCGTTCCTGAAGTTCTGGTTTTAGATGGGGTTTTAATCGCTTGTCAATAATAAAGCTATGCCCATGTACAGATAAATATTCAATAATCTGGTGGGCATAAGCTACCGTTACTGGGGTGTCATAGGCACTAAAGAGAGCAATTTTCATCCCTACAATTGTTTAATACTTAAAGGCATTGCCCTACAAAAGTACATTATTTATATGGGACCTTTTGCACGGCTGATCCGCATAATATGTGCTATTTTTGTAAAAAAAATTGAGATGACACAACTCAGTGTAAACATCAATAAAGTCGCTACGCTGCGCAATGCTCGAGGAGGAAATCAGCCCAACATCATCCAAGTGGCTACCGATCTCCAAAAATTCGGAGCCCAAGGAATTACGGTTCACCCCAGACCCGACGAACGGCATATCCGCTATGCAGATGTTCGGGAACTTCCCGCTTGTATTCATACCGAATTTAATGTAGAAGGGAATCCTTCCAAAGCTTTTATTGATCTGGTCTTAGAAGTGAAGCCTGCCCAAGTGACTTTGGTGCCCGATGCTCCTGATGCGATTACTTCTAATGCCGGATGGGATGCCATTAGGGAACAAGATTTTCTAAAAGGAATTATACAAGAATTTAAAAACGAAGGAATTCGGACCTCCATATTTCTAGATCCAGATCCAGAGCAGGTCTCTGCAGCCTTGGATACCGGAACGGATCGTATTGAGCTATATACCGAAGCTTATGCAACGGGCTATCCCTCAAATCCTGAGGCAGCCATAGCACCTTATATTCAAGCCGCCCAAAAAGCTCAAGAATTATCCTTAGGCTTAAACGCAGGCCACGATTTAAGTTTAGAGAATATCGCTTATTTCGCTCAGAATATTCCGGATCTACTCGAGGTTTCTATCGGCCACGCATTGATCTGTGAAAGCTTGTATTTAGGTTTCGAAAATGTGGTGCCCATGTATCTGAATAAGCTCCAATGATCCCACAATTATACAGTCATATAATTGAAGGTCAAGGACCTGATTTATTGATTTTACACGGGTTTTTAGGTATGTCAGACAATTGGAAAACTCTTGGCAAGCGTTGGGCCGATGCGGGTTATCGGGTGCATTTGATCGATCAGCGCAACCATGGACGTTCTTTTTGGTCCCATGATTTCTCCTATGAAGTAATGGCTGCAGACCTTCAAAATTATATCCAAGCGCATCAACTCCAAAACATCAGAATCATCGGGCATTCTATGGGTGGAAAAACACTCATGTATTGGCTGGGGAAATATGCTGCTCAGCCCACCCATGCAGTAGTAGCGGATATTGCTCCCAGAGCTTATCCTCCACATCATGAAGATATTTTGAAAGCCCTATCCGAGATCGATTTCAATGGACTCAAATCTCGACCAGCTGTGGAAGAGGTTCTTGGGGCAAATATTACCGACCCGGGCTTACGTATGTTTTTGATGAAAAACGTACACCGCAAAGCCGACCAAAGTTTAGGCTTACGACTCAATATTGAAGTTTTGGGACAAGCAGGTGCAACGGTAAGTGAAGCACTGCCACAAACCTTTACCTCTTCGGTTTCAACCCTATTCTTAGGAGGGGCTCAATCGGATTATATTCGTTCCGAAGATCACCAGCAGATTTATGACCACTTTCCCCAAGCACAAATAGATTATATCCCCAATGCGGGTCACTGGTTGCATGCCCAACAACCGGAACTGTTTTACCAACGGGTAGAACGTTTTTTTGAAATTTAATTTCACAAGCCAACCCAGAGTTGTGATAAATTCCTGACATAGGGTTGGGAGCCAAGTAAAAAGCTAATTTTGCCAAAAATAAATTATGGATTTTAAGATCCGAAAAGCAGTAGTGAGTGACAGTCCTTCGATCTTAGGACTGATCCAAGAGTTAGCGACTTTTGAACGCGAACCCGATGCCGTGGAAGTAAACCTTCAGGATATAGAAGAGCTGGGTTTTGGTGCAGCACCTGCTTTTGAATGTTGGGTAGCTACACTTGCCGAAGAAGTGGTTGGGATGGCTTTGTTTTATCCTCGTTTTTCGACTTGGAAAGGCCCCACACTCCACTTGGAGGATCTGATCGTTCAGGAACAGCATAAGGGCAAGGGAATTGGAACCGCCCTCTATCAAAAATTTATTCAAATCGCCGAGCAACGCAAGTTGCGCCGCGTGGAGTGGGTAGTACTCGATTGGAATACACCCGCAGTAGAATTCTACAAAAAGAGTGGTGCGGACGTCCTAGACGATTGGCGTACCGTACAGATGGATCTAGAAACCATGCGTAATTATATCAAACAGAATCATGAAAGTATTTAAGTTTGGAGGAGCATCTGTAAAAGATGCCGATGGGATTAAAAATTTAGCTTCTATTTTAAAAAGGTATCCCTCTTCAGGATTGGTAGTCGTTATTTCGGCTATGGGGAAAACTACCAATGCCATGGAAGCGGTAGTCGAAGCATATTTTAAGGATCCTCAGAATCGACCGAATCATATACAAGCGATTCGGGAGCAACACATCGAGGCTATTGAAGCCCTTTTTGAGGATAAAGCTGCGGTGTATCTCCCCAAATTACAGGCAATTTTCGAAGAACTCCATACCCTTTTGGAGCGCAGTAAGTCTCCTAATCACAGTTTTATCTATGATCAGATTGTTTGTTTTGGAGAAATTCTCTCCACTTCGATCGTGTCTTGGTATTTAGATTTTATAGGACTCGATGTGGATTGGCTAGATGCGCGAAGTTGTGTCAAAACAGACGATTATTATCGGAATGCAAACTTGGATTGGGAACAAACTCAAGCGCATATCAGAAAAGCAGTCGACCCCAATAAGATTACCATTACTCAAGGTTTTATCGGGAGTGATTCCAATAATTTTACAACGACACTCGGTCGGGAAGGTTCCGACTATACGGCAGCGATTTTTGGGTATTCCTTAAACGCAGCGGAAGTCGCTATTTGGAAAGATGTCCCAGGAGTAATGAATGGCGACCCACGCGTTTTTCAACCCACCACTCTTTTGGAAACAATCTCCTATCGAGAGGCGATAGAATTGGCGTATTATGGAGCTTCTGTGATCCACCCCAAGACCTTACAGCCGCTTCAACGAAAAGAGATCCCACTTTTTGTTAAATCCTTTAAAGATCCCGAAGCCCCCGGAACAGTTGTTGGTAGAGGTCACGTCCTAGAGCCCATGGTACCTTGCTATATTCTGAAAAAGAACCAGACACTACTCCATCTATCCACCATAGACTTCTCTTTTATCGTGGAAGATAATATCAGTGAGATTTTTAAGCTTTTACATCAAACGCAAATGCGAGTAGAATTGATCCAAAACTCTGCGATCAGCTTTTCGGTCTGTGTTTACAATAAATACGACCGTTTAGATGAACTGGTACAGCAACTTCGGAATTCCTTTAAGGTCGAGGTACACGACCAAGTATCCCTCTATACGATAAGACACTATTCTGATGCGGCCATCGCCTACATCAAAGAACACGGGGGGCAAGTGATGCTGGAGCAAAAAACACCCGAAACCGCTCAATTCGTGATGCAGGCCTAAGAGGCGATGTAGCTTTTTACAAAGTTTTCTGAAAATTCTGAGATTTCGTTTCTGGTCTGGTCAAAGGCGGCTTCAACAATTTCAGCAGTGTCCTCAATTTTTGAGGGGTCAGAAAAATTTTGATGGATACGTACGGCACTTTTGGACGGGAATACAGGACAATTTTCAGCCGCATGGTCGCAAACCGTAATGATATAGTCAAATTCAATCGACATATATTCATCTACATGATTGGATTGATGATGAGAAATATCGATTCCAATACGCTCCATAGCAGCTACAGCTTTAGGGTTGAGCCCATGGGTTTCGATACCAGCGCTGTAGATATTTGCTTGGCCTCCAGCAAAATAGTTGAGTAGTCCGTGTGCCATCTGGCTTCGGCAAGAATTTCCAGTACAGAGAACGAGTACATTTTTCATAAGATTCAGTTGGGTAGGGTATAAAAATTTTGAATTTTATCCACCAATGTTTGAGCCAATCTTTCATGACTTTCGTAGGTCCAGCCGGCTACGTGAGGACTTAAGATAACATTGGGGTTTTGAATTAATGCTTCCAATTCCGGGAGCTGTTTGTTGGAACCGACTTTAGAAAATGATGCATTTTCAAATTCTAAAACATCCAGTCCAGCACCTAATATTTTTGTAGAGGCTAGACCTTGCAATAGACTCTGGGTATGAACGACAGATCCCCGAGAGGTATTTAGCAACCAAAACGGATGTTTCATCCGATTCACAAATGCTTCATTAAAATAGTAGCGCGTATCTTCCCCTTGAGGGAGGTGAAAGCTTAAGACATCACATTTTTCTTGAATCGTTTCCAAAGAAACTTGTCTGGCACAAGAATCTCCCATCTTGGGAAGGATGTCGTGGCAGTAAACAGTACACCCAAAACCTTGCAATTTTTGAGCAAAACTTTTTCCGGTATGTCCGTATCCAATGATACCCACCGTTCGGCTTCCCAATTCCCATCCGCGATGTGCTTCTCTAAGCCACTGCCCTTGAGCAATGGAGCTTTGACCCGACGGAAGTTTATTGAGCAGCCCCAACAACAGTCCAAGGGCGTGTTCGCCTACCGCATTACAATTGCCTTCTGGAGCCGCAAAAACAGCTATTTTTCGAGATGCAGCTGCTTCTAAATCAATGTTTTCAAGTCCTGAGCCTACCCGTCCAATAAATTCCAACTGTGGAGCGTAGGACAGTAAATCGCTATTCACAGGAATACGACTTCTCAATATAAGCCCGTGGTAATGTTTTAATTCTTCTTGTATGGATTCCAAAGAATCTTGATAGGCTTCGGTATTTTCAAAACCCAAAGCTGCAAGACCTTGCATCAGTTGAGGATGATTTTGGTCGATATGGAGAACCCTTTTTTTCATGGGCAGAAGCTAAAAGCCTAGAACAATTTGAGCAAAATAAAAGAAGAGGAAAATCCCAAAAATATCATTGCAAGTCGTGATAAAGGGTCCCGTTGCAATAGCAGGATCGATCCCTCTTCGGTCCAATATAATCGGGACAAAAGTTCCTATAAGTGCAGAAATAACGATAACTCCCATCATGGATCCAGCAATCGTAAGACTCAAGATCAGTTCTTGCTGCATCAAACGCCCGAAAATGATAAGCATAAGCGCTAGAAAAAATCCATTGATCAGACTCAAACCCACTTCTTTCATCAGTCGAGAAAGCAGGGATCCCTTGACCACATCATTGGCCAATCCTTGTACAATAATTGCCGAAGACTGCACTCCTACATTACCCGCCATAGCTGCAATCAGGGGTGTATAAAAAAACAGATTTCGCAATTCGGGCAGATTCATAATCGACTCGAAATCTTGTAAGATAAAGACACTTCCAAGCCCTCCTAAAAGTCCGAGGAACAGCCAGGGTAAGCGTGCTTTGGTAAGTTCAAAAATGGTGTCATCTGCTTCTACATCTGTGGAGATCCCAGCGGCTAATTGATAATCTTTATCTGCTTCTTCTTTAATGAAATCAACAATATCGTCAATAGTGATGCGCCCTTGAAGTTTTTTTTCGGCATCGACAACTGGGATGGCCTCTAAATCGTATTTAGACATAATCTTACTGACTTCCTCGGCAGGTTCTTCAGTGGTGACAAAATCTACCTTAGGAATGTAGATATTTTTCACTTTGGACTGATTTTTAGCCGTAATCAGGTCCTTTAAGGAAAGACGACCCAAAAGGACATTGTGTTGATCGACCACATATATGGAATGTACACGGGTAACTTCTTCGGCTTGCGCTCGAATTTCGTCCAGGCATTTGTTGACCGTCAAGTTTTCGTCCACTTTGATCAGTTCTTTTGCCATCAGACTCCCGGCCGTATTTTCGGCATACTGAATCAGCTCTCGAATATCTTCTGCATGAGAACTATCCGAGATTTGTTCGATCACACGTTCTTGACGAATTTCGGGAAGTTCAAGAATAATATCTGCAGCGTCGTCTGTATCCAATTCATCTACATGAGCTGCGATTTCTTTAGCCGAAAGTTGCTCCAACAGTTGGAGTCGGAAATCTTCGTCCACTTCGGCAAGTGCATCAGCGGACTTTTCGCTCTCGATCAGTTTGACCACAAATGTGGCTTCCTCTATCGTCAATTGTTCAATGATCTCCGCTATATCGGCATAGTGTAAGCTCTCCATTTGAGCGATCAGAGCCTTTTCCTCCGAGGCTTCAATCCAGTCTCGAATTTGGGATATTAACGTCTTATCGATTTGAAAATTGGCCATGCTCAATTTGTTGGGTTAGTGCAACAAAATCCGCGCCAGAGAGCTGTTCTGGACGTTGGTCAAAGATACTATCTTCTGTAATACTTTTGTCCAGTTGAAAGCTTTTTAAACTATTTCTTAATGTTTTCCGTCTTTGCTGAAAACTTGTTTTGACCACCCGAAAGAGTAGTTTTTCATCGCAGGCTAAGGAAAAATTTTCCTTTCGAACCATTTGCATCACACCCGAGTCTACTTTGGGAGGGGGCGAAAATACTTGAGGACCGACCGTAAACAGATAGGTCGTTTCGTAGAACAATTGGCATAAAACCGACAAAATTCCGTAGGCTTTGGTTCCGGGGGCTTCGGTTAGGCGTTGGGCGACTTCCTTTTGAAACATTCCCCCAAAAAAAGGAATTTGATCTCTGTATTCCAGCACCTTAAAAACTATTTGTGAGGAAATATTGTAGGGGAAGTTCCCAATAATACCCAAAGATTGTTTCGGAAATTGATCGGCTAAATTAATTTTTAAAAAGTCTAGAGCATGGATCCGTCCTTCAAGTTGAGGGAAGTTTTGATGTAGATAATCCACAGACTCCAGATCGATTTCTATCAGGTGTAATTGGTTAAAATGCGGCTCCAGAAATTGGGTAAGAACCCCCATTCCAGGACCGATTTCAATAACCGTATCTACGGTTGTATCATCCAGCGTTTGAGCTATTTTTTGAGCGATATTGAGGTCCGTCAAAAAGTGCTGCCCGAGATGCTTTTTAGCGCGTACGGGTTTCATGAGTTCCAGTCTAATTCTTCCAATAAAGAACCAAAATACAGGACTTTAGACTGGAATTTTTCTCGAGAGGCTTGTTCAATTTTTCCGTCCGACTGTCCCAAAAACAGCTGTAAGCTTCGAGCAGATTCAAAAAAAAGTTGAATGGCAAAACTTTGGCCTTCTCCAGTATCCTGACTCCGAACCCAAAGCAGCTTGGGAGGTTGGCAAAAATTGTCGGTCGGAAGCTCAGAAGCGACAAATTTCGGTAGCCACCCTTTCCATTCCTCCACTAGGTCGAGGTCTACTTGTGCAGTAAGATTATAAATCCACATATTTAGTCAATACGGTCAAAGCCGGTGTAGGGGACCAACACTTCAGGGATCTGAATCCCTGCTTCCGTTTGGAAGTTTTCGAGTAGTGCAGCCAGTATTCTTGGAAGAGCCAAAGCACTTCCATTAAGGGTATGAACCCGTTCTTTAGAACCCGTTTCTGTTTTGTATCGGAGTCCTAAACGTTCGGCCTGATAGCTGTCGAAAGTGGAAACGGAACTGACTTCAAGCCATCGTTCTTGAGCAGCAGAATACACTTCGAAATCATAGGTCAAGGCCGAAGTAAACCCGAGGTCGCCCCCACAAAGGCGGAGAATCCGGAAAGGGAGTCCTAGGGCCTCTAATATTTTTTGTACATGGGCAACCATGGCTTCTAGGGCATCCAAAGCATTTTCAGGCTTTTCGATGCGGACAATTTCTACTTTGTCGAACTGGTGTAAACGATTCAGCCCCCGAACATGCGCTCCATAGCTTCCCGCTTCCCGTCGAAAACAGGGGGTATAGCCAGTTAAGCAGATCGGTAAATCGGTATGAGACAAGAGTTGATCCCGAAACAAGTTGGTTAAGGGGACTTCCGCAGTAGGGATCAGATACAGTTCGTCGTCTTGGACATGATACATTTGTCCTTCCTTATCGGGGAGTTGTCCTGTTCCAAATCCAGAGGCCGCATTGACCAGATGGGGAACTTGCATTTCGGTATAGCCAGCCGCTGTATTTACATCCAAGAAATATTGAATTAAAGCCCGTTGTAAGCGAGCTCCTTTATTGGTATATACTGGAAATCCAGCTCCTGTAATTTTACTTCCCAATTCGAAATCGATCAATTGATATTTTTGGGCCAATTCCCAATGCGGGAGGGCTTCAGCGGAAAGCTGAGGGATCTCAGAAACTTCAAAAACCACTTGATTGTCTTCTTCAGAACTTCCGGCCGGGACCACTTCTTTGGGAACATTAGGAATACTTGAGCGCAACTCTAAAATTTCAGTTGCCAATTCCTGAAGTTTCTCCTGATCTGTTTTGGTTTGAGTTTTTAGGCTAGCGGTTTCAGCTTTTAAAGCTTCAGCTTCTTCTTTTTTCCCCTGTTTAAAAAGACCGCCAATTTCTTTGGACAGTTGGTTGGCTCGAGCCAAATTCTGATCCAATTGTGTTTGCAATTGTCTTCTTTGTTGGTCCAATTCCAGGAGTTGATCGACCAAGGTTAGGGCTTCAAAATTTCTTTTTTGTAAGCCTTCGATGACTTTTTGCCGGTCTTCCCTCAGGATTTGCATCGCTAACATAATCTTCCAATTTTAGTTGGCTCAAAGGTATTTAAAAACCCCTTAAGATTCGATTTCTTTCGCCCACTTCCGACAGCGAATTGCATCTGCTTCCAATTGAGCTTTTAAGGCTTCCATAGAGTCGAAAGCTTTTTCTTCTCTGATATTTTTTAAAACCTCCACCCGAAGATGACTTCCATAGATGTCCCGATCGAAGTCAAACAGGTGGATTTCAATGGTTTGTTGGGTCGCTTGTAGGGTAGGGCGGGTACCGATATTCATCATGCCATAGAAGGCTTGCTCTGCCAAGTGGACGCGAACCCAATAGACCCCTTTAGGAGGCAGGAGTTTGTAAGATTCCTCAATTTCAAGGTTGGCTGTTGGGAAATTGATCTGACGGCCCAGTTGTTCCCCTGTAACAACACGACCACTCAATTGAAAAGGACGGCCCAAAAATTTATGAACCCGAGTCCAGTCGCCAGCAGCGATAGCACGTCGAATTTTGGTTGAACTTACAGCAATGGCTTCAATGTCTTGGGCTGGGATTTCGTGTACTTTAAAATCATACACATCTCCAAGGGCTTTTAAGTCCTCAATATTGGATTCTCTATTGCGACCAAAGCGGTGGTCATAGCCCATAAAAATTTCGCCCACATTGAGCTTTTCGACTAAAATTTCCCGTGTAAATTCTAAGGCGGATAATCTGGAAAATTCGAGACTAAAGGGATGAATGATCAAGGTGTCTACTCCAAGAGCTTCTAAGCCTTTGATTTTTTCGTCTAAAGTATCGATGAGTTTCAGCTCTACATCCTTTTGCAGTACCTGTCGGGGATGGGGAAAAAAGGTCAAGACAACAGCCTTGAGATCGTTCTTTCGTGCGGTTTTCACCAGCTTTTTGATGATCTTTTGATGGCCAATATGTAGGCCGTCGTAAGTCCCTAAGGTGAGGACCGATTTTTGCTCCGAAAAATAGTTTTCTAACTGATGAACTACTATCATCAAAATTTATACATTAGTGTCATTACAAAAGTAGTGTATTTCCTTTGCTATGAAGAGGTTTCCACTCCTGCAGTTACTAATTTATGTTTTTAAGACGTCTTTTTTTCGTTTGGCTTGCGATAGGCTTTGGTTGGCATATGTCGGCTCAGCAGTTGTGGATAGCTGAGTCTCATGATACAACTCCTTCAAAGGACTTTCAATACTTCAAACTCCAAAAAAGTCCTTCAAAAAAAGATTTCTCTCAAAAGAAAGTTTTTGAAACTCGGTTAGAATTTCCAAATGAGGATGGAGTTCTAGAAACTTTTCAGCTCAAAGAAACAGAGGTTTTAAGCCCGGAGCAACAGCTCAAATATCCATGGATTCGAACCTATGCAGGCTACAGTACTTCTCGGAATGAAGTACGTGTTCGGGTAAGCCAAAGTAAAAAAGGCTATTGGGTTTGGATGCAAACAGCCACGGGAGATTACTTTATGCAGCCTTCCCAAAAATATCCCGATTCGCATTTGTGGTACAAAAGAGATCAAGGGAAAAATACGTCCTTTAAGTGCAGCACGCCTATGGGGGGTTCCAAAGAATGGAACCAAGTTTCCGAGCAGCATTCCGCCAAAGGAATTCTCAACGACCGTATACGAACTTTTGACATTGCTGTAGCAACAACAGGAGAATATGGAGCTTTTTGGGCCGATGAAGACCCCGATAATGGAACTCCCGAAGAAGATGTTTTGGCAGAAATTGTTCGGTCCATCAACCGAATTAACGAAGTTTTTGAAACAGACCTGCAAGTGCACTTAAGGTTGGTGACCGGAACTGAACTCATCAGTCTAGACCCAGCAACAGACCCTTTTAATGGAGATGTTTCTTTAAACACTCAAATACAGAATTATTTGGATACCCAAGTGGGGAATGCCAACTACGATGTCGGGCATTTGTTGGATTATGATGCACCTAATGGAAATGCTGGGAGCATTGGAAATGTTTGTCGGACTGGATCCAAGGGAAGTGCTTTTTCGGCACACGATTTTCGAGATGCCTATAATGTTGAATATCTAACGGATTATTTCGATCTTGATTTTTTCGGTCACGAATTGGGGCATCAATTTGGAGGGACGCACACCTTCGGGTTTAGTTTTGAGTCTGCAGGGGCCAATATGGAACCCGGAAGTGGATCGACCATCATGGCATATGCAGGAATTACGGGGACCGATGATGTTCAAAATCATGGAGATGCCTATTTTCATTACAAGAATATTGAGCAAATCAATGCGTATATCAATACGCAAAGTTGTCAAAGTGACGGTGCTTTATTTACCAATACGGCTCCACAAATAGCGCCTTTAACAAATGTTACTATTCCGCAGGGAACCGCCTATAAATTGAGTGCAACAGTAACCGATGCGGATAGTTCAGATCAGTTGTATTATTGTTGGGAACAATTGGATAATGGGCGTGTACGCCGCGAAGATTTTGGTCCTACCAAACTCACAGGAGCTATGGCACGATCCAGACCTCCCGTTTTGGATAGTGTACGCTATATCCCCGAAATGCCGGCTATTCTCGGGGGAAACCTAACCCAAACCAATCCCACTCGAGGCTCCCGTTGGGAGACGGTATCGACCATAGGTCGAGACCTCAATTGGGGGCTAACAGTTCGCGATCGTTTCGCCTCAGATACCGATCTCCAAGGGCGCGTCTCTCAAGCAGCTTTTGAGATCAGTGTTCATGCCAATTCAGGTCCTTTTGTTTTCACCTCTCAAGATTCCAATACCCAATGGAGTGGAGGACAACTGGCAACCATCCGATGGGACGTAGCCCAGACCAATAGAGCGCCCATCAATGCGAGTCATGTACGGATTTTGCTGTCTACCGATGGGGGGCAAACCTTCCCTCATGTGTTGGCAGAGCAGACTCCCAACGATGGTGTTGCAGAAATAGCAGTTCCCTTAGGTGTTCAGACGGCCCAAGCCCGGCTATTGATCGAACCGCTTGGGAATCTCTTTTTAGCTGTAAATGCGCAAAATTTCCCGATCGAACGCAAGGATATCGGCCTGCGGTTCGATAGTTTAACCCTTGAACGATGCAGCAATGCCTCAAATCAAATTACGTTTGAATTGAGTCGTATGCCCGCACAATCCGGAACAATAGAGCTTACTGTTGTAGAGCAGTCCAATGCTTTAACTCTAAACCTGCCACAAACACAATTTTCTAGTGGACAAACAACGGGTGTTTTGGAGATTTCCAACCTTACGGCCATCCCTTCTGGGAACTATACACTTCGTTTAAGAGCTCAATTGGTGGGGCAGACTTCCTCTGCAACAGTAGTGGACACTTCTTTAAATTTAAATATCCGATCGGCAACCCTCAGCGCTCCCAATTTACAGAGTCCTGCAGATGGGAATCAAGATTTAGATGCCTATGTAACCCTCAACTGGAATGCCGATGCCAATGCGAGTAGTTATAGAGTAGAAATCAGTACTGCCCAAGATTTTAGCAGTTTAACCTATAGCTCCACAACCGAAGCAACACAGCTGACCACGCCTCAACTAGATTCCGACACCACCTATTATTGGCGGGTTAAAGCACTCAACAGTTGTGGGGAAAGCGTCTTTAGTACAGTGCGAAGTTTCCGAACACAAATCACCAGTTGCCACAGCTATAATGCCGCAAACCTCCCCCGAACCCTTACGGATGCTACCGCTTTGGCTCGTGGAGTTACCCGAGCTGAAATTTTTGTTCAAGACAACTTATCCATTTTGGATCTAGAACTCGAAGTGGATATCACCCACACTTGGCTAGAAGATTTGGCCTTGGTATTGATATCTCCTAACGGTCAACGGGTACAACTCACCGACCGAATTGGTGAAAACCAAGACAACTATAGAAGAACCATCTTTGATCAGGAAGCAGAGGCTTCCATAACGTCTGGAGAACCTCCCTATACGGGTCGCTTCCGTCCAGCAGGAGACTTATCAGTTTTCTACAATACCGATTCTGGCGGAACTTGGGTGCTTGAGATTACCGACAATGAGCCCGAAGATGTGGGAAGTCTCAGAACAGCCGAACTCACCATTTGCTACAATGGGGTTCCTGAGCTGAATAGCGATCGAGATGTTTTCCCAGATTCCTCAGATAATTGTCCTTTGATCACCAACCCCGACCAAGCAGACTCGGATGGGAATGGTGTTGGAAATCTCTGTGACTTGTATGATGCACAAAACTTAACGATCCAAAAATTAGACGCCACTTGTGCCACCAATAACAATGGGGAGATACGTATTCAGGCTCGGGCGCAATTCGAGTATAGTGCACGACTCGAAGGTGCTTCCACCAACCTTACCAAAGCCTTAGTCGATCAGCAAACCAGCTTTACCAACTTGGCACCCGGGAATTATCGAGTATGTGTTACATCTACTGCCGATGCAGCCTACGAATACTGTTTTCAGACGACTGTAGGGGCTCCCGAATCGCTACAGGTCCAAGCACAGCTTTTATACGAGGCTAAAATGGTTCAATTGAATCTTTCCGGGGGAGATCGCTTCCGGATTCAGATGGCGGATCAAACGTTCGAAGTCAATCAACCCGGTATTTGGACCACCCCCATCCCAGAAGAGTGGACCGAGCTTGTGGTAACTACGGATCTAAGTTGTCAAGGCAAATTTACCCAATGGATAGGGACAGCGCTAAAACCACAGCTAGCGCCCAATCCGGCTACTAGCTTTGTGGAAATATTCTTGCCTGAAGCTGGAGTTTACAACATTTACCTTTTAACTACAGACGGACACAAACTACTTGAAACTTCTGCAACGATTGAAAAATCTTCTGGTGGGAACCACCGATTAGAGCTCAGCACTATCCCTGCTGGAGTGTATGTGATGCAGGTGCAAGGAACCCAGTTGGGACATACGTTTAAATTGATTAAAAAATGATACAACGGAGCTGTTTTCTTTTGAGTTTAATCGC
>WTJH01000022.1 GCA_011524915.1 Flavobacteriales bacterium
CACTCCCTTGGTAAGGGAGAGGTCGGTGGTTCAATCCCACTCAGCAGCACCATCATAACCTCCTGATAATAAACGATTAAATCGTGTAACAGCCTGAACAGCAAGGCTTTCATCCTCATTTTCAGTATACATTTTAGAGAATATATGGTATACACATCTTGAATAAGAGGTGTATCATGGGAACCGATACTAAGTTTTTGGATGTCTCTAAGAACGGTTGGTACAGTTACTACCGCCGTATACCTCGTCAAATCAGGGAACTTCCAGAGTTCAAAGACCACAAAACATTCTTCAAACGATCATTCAAAACCAAAGATAGGGCTGTTGCTGAACTGGAAGTTCGCAAGTTGAATAGGTGGTTTGACGATTTACTCGGAAAGACCGTCAAACCAAAGACAACGTCAGAGACCATCAGGAAAGTCAGGGATGAACTTCGGCTGCGTAATCTGCTTCCGATGAAAATTGATACATCAGATATTGCTCAGGTCAGACGTTATGCTGATGCAATGGATCAATACGACCACTGGATTAATGGCGCAGACGTTGATGTGTCTGAAGAGTTCATGCAAGAGTTCAAGATCAAGTTCGAGGCCGAACAGCTTAGACAGAAACTTGAACAAAAGTATGATGATGGAAAAGGTGGCTACAAAGACGCTGACCCCTATGATGAAGAAGTGATCAAACATCGCATCTTGTCTGGTGAGTTTCAGACAGAACCAGAGCCTACCTTCGAGGATGCTGTTGAGTTTTACGTAGCTTGGTACAGAGAGAACAAGGCCACAAACGATCAGCAGAAAGAACACTGGATCAAACAGATATACAGCATTAGCGGCAGACTATCGAAGTACTTTGAAGGTGGTATGAAAGCAGCGTTAAACTCATTAACACGAGAACTGGTGAGTGAGGCCGCTGAAGAGATATGGCCTAACTCGAATACACGATACACCAATATGAATGGACGTATGGTTCCCGTGATCTCTACGTGGAACCAGTACAAGCCAACCCACAAAGTTGAGCCTAACCCTTTCACAAACTTGGTTGGTCAAAGAGCATTAGAGCAAGATACGAAGACACGCAGATCAGCAACCCCTGAAGAGTGCAAACGTTACTGGGACAATGTAGTGGCATTGGATAACCCAGAGATGAAGATGATCGGTTTGATGCTATTCTATGCAGGGTGTCCCCAAGGTGAAACGGCGGGTCTTCTCAGAGGTGATCTGAAGCTGAAGCAAAACGTTCCACACCTGATCATCCGCAACAATCCATATCGACGACTGGGTAAGAAGCGTCTTGAACGTGTAATACCATTAACTGGTGAGATTCTCGATCATTGGAGAGACTACATAGACAATCACTTCACTGGCGGAAGAGATGACCCATTGTTTCCAAGATACATCAAAAGCACCTCGTCAGATAAAGCCAAGGTTCTTACTCCTTGCATTGAGAACCTTGCAGGAGGTGATGACAAGCTAACTGCTTATTCACTTCGCCATTCATTCAAGGATCGCTACATTGCAGCGGGTGTACCTGAGGGCGTTGGACAATACTTGTTTGGACACGTCACTGAAGCATCTAGCCAAGTTCATAAAGACTATGGTGGATTAACACGACCTGAACAGTTCAGTGATCATATGGCGAAGATAACAAACATTGGTCACTTCGGTTACCAAGAGCAATATGACGATTAGTTTCATCAATGAAAACAATGGGTTACCCAAAGTAACCCAATACAGTAAATCTGCCTGAAAACAGATTATACAACAAAAACAGTGGCTTACGCATAGGGTGGGGTGCTCAGGTGTAATTCCCGTATGCGGTGTTTGACTGTTGTGTCTGCGTCTTCGTGACGATCAGGAACCTAGTAGCAGCTACGTTTATTGCTCCTTTGCCTCTTGGCTTACCTCTAGCTTACTGAGGCTATCGCTATGGGTCTGCCTATGACTGATGTTGTTCCTTGTGCGCTTTGATAAGGGCTGAGATAGCCTCTATGGGCATACCTGTTCTCTCAGATATGACATCATGTCCTTTGCCATGATCTAGTAGCCACTGCATCCGTCGAGGTGTGTATTCGATAGGGCCGTTCATGTGGTACATCTCGTCAAAGATAGTGATCTGCTCTACCAATATCTCACGGTGAATCTTCAAATCCTTTTCGGAATGACACAGGTTCAACAGTTCCTCTGACCATATCTTTGGTAGTGGCATCAATGGTTGTAGGGTTTCACTCTCAAACGCATAGTCTAGGTGCTCTAAGACTTCATCTAGACCACACCCTTGTTCAATATGATGCAGCATCTCGTCCACGAGACTGTAACGGAACTCGAAAGGTAACCAGTGTGGGTTTTCCTCACGATACTTCTTCACAATCCGAAAGACAGAAGCACGTCCTATCCCTAGCAGCTTAGCAATCTCGTCTGCTTTGATACCCGCAAAGGAATAAGCATAAACCATCTCATGAGGGATGGCAGGTTGTCTGCCTTTATACTTACCCTCAGCCTT
>WTJH01000166.1:0-3574 GCA_011524915.1 Flavobacteriales bacterium
GCATTATGCAAAGTTCCGGTTTTAGAGATGATTCGAAGAGCCGATTCCTGCGTATGTACTTCTATCCGTTCAATGGCTTCCAGACGATCTTTGATTTGCGGGTGTAACTGGACAGCACATTCGAGTGGTGTGTAGTCCTTTTCAGCAGTAAATACACTTCAATTTAAGATTAAAATCCGACATCTGTATCGACCCCACTAAATTTTTAATCTTTTGTAAATCAGAATTATGTTTCTTAATTTTTGAGTTTATACTATACCACATGAAATACGTACGGCCCATTTTTAGTATCATTTGCCTTTTGATTTTTGGGTGGGCACCAGCCCAAATCCATACCGAAACCATTTCGTTTACGAGCGCCAATCCTTTTTCTTTAAACGATATCATCGAGGATTTAGAAAACCAACCCCAACAACGGGTATTTGGAAAATTGACCTTGCCAGTAGATTCCTTGGCTGCTGACCAAAAGTTCCCTCTGATTATTGGAGTTGCCGGTAGTCTGGACTGGCGAGCCCATCATCTCGAATATATGCAGATGTATCAGCAGGCGGGCTTTGCCACCTTTGAACTGCAGAGTTTTGCCAGCCGCAACATCAGCTCCACGGTGGGGTCTCAAGATCAAACCACCATTGCAGCCCTTATTTTAGATGCCTATAGAGCTTTGGATACCTTGGGCGAACATCCGGCCATAGATCCCACTCGAGTGGCACTTACGGGATGGAGTCTGGGCGGTGGTGTTTCCCTGTTTTCGGGTTGGCTACCGCTTCGGGAGGCTATTGGTCCCAAATATCATTTTGCAGCACATCTGGCCTTTTATCCGCCTTGCTTTTTTAAGCTTTTAGACACCCAGTTTACTCAAGCCCCTATACATATCCTGATCGGGGAAGCCGACGATTGGACCCCCGCTGCCCCTTGCCAAAATTTGGTTCAACAACTGGCTCAAAACACCTCTATCGGACTAACGACCTATCCCCGTGCCCACCACGGTTTTGACAGTGAAGCCCCAGTGGTGGTCAATCCAGACGGCTATAGTTTTAAGGATTGCCTTTTCGACCTCACCGCCGAGGGCGATGTCTTGATGAACTATCTAAAAATTCCCATGTCCAATCCTAGTCTTCAGAAATTAGGCTTTATGTTTTGTGTGGAAAAAGGCGTACATATCGGTGGAAATCCACAAGCCCGAAAAAAATCCTTTGCCTTTGCACAAGCCTTTATGCAAAAACACTTACAAGCCAACTAACACTCAAGTCTTATGAAACATACTCAGGACCCCTATGCCAACGAACACTTAGATATTCCCGGAAATCCCTCTACGGCTAAGTCTAGTGCCCTTCAGCTCAATACCCGCCCAAATAAAGAACCGCTTCAACTGCTGAGCGAAAGTCAATGGGAACATTGGACCCAGCAGGGATATGTGGTGATCCCCGGAGCAATACCCCCCGAGGAGATTCGGGCCACGGCCGATTTTATCTGGGCTTTTGAGGAAAAAGACCCCCAAGACCCTTCCACTTGGTATACTCCCCCCCGAGCCGAAATGCAAATGAAGGAACTGGCAGGCACAGGTATGGTGGAGGCCTACAATCACCAGACCTTATGGAACAACCGCCAAAACGAAACCGTATATAAAGCCTTTTGTGATGTTTGGGGCACCTCTAAGCTCTGGGTGACCATCGACCGAGCCAACCTCAATTTTCCCATCCAACCGGGATTCGAATACCAGGGTTTTATCCATTGGGACTACGACCCCGAAACCAAACCTCAAAACGTTCAAGGGGTTTTGGCGCTTTCGGACCAAACCGATGAACAAACCGGAGGGTTTCAATGCATCCCTTGGCTCTACCGAAACTATGAAAAGTGGAAACAAAGTCAGCCCCAAGATCGCAACCGCTTTATGCCCGACATCAGCGGACTGGAAAATCATATCCAAAAGGTCAAACTCCAGCCCGGAGATTTATTGATCTTTAACAGTTTACTTCCCCACGGCATCCGACCCAATCGGTCCCAGAACAATGTTCGTATTGCTCAATATGTTTCTATGATGCCTGCGGAAGAGGATAATACCGCCCTTAAAAACTGGCGGATCAAGTCGTGGAAAAACCGCATTGCTCCGGAAGGTTATGCCTTCCCCGGAGACCCTCGGAATTGGGAACAAAAGCGCTATTCAACAGCCCAACTAAGCCCTTTGGGAGAACACCTCTTGGGACTCCGGGCTTGGGAAGACTCTCTTGGCTAATTTTTTTCCAAATTTGGATTCCAAATCTTAGCTCTTTTCCGCTTAGGACCATCATTTTTATACCAAAAGAGTACTTTTGTATAATTATTATACATATTGTTGGTTATCAATAATTTAGGTAAAAAAATCCTTGGTGATTTCGAAAAGTTTATGTATCTTATGGGTACTGGAGGGATAACATTCTTGGACGATGGTTTTTAGGGTGTAGGCATGCTATGGACTTAATCCAATCCTACTCCAACGATGAACCGCTTGTTTCAAATAGATCCGTTTTACAAAACTACATGTCTAAGCATTTATATAGCGGTGGTATGGGGTATATTGGGATGTAGTACATCAAACGATTATATTCCACTCTGTCAACGCCAATATGGAACATTAGCAACCGATTTTAAAGAGCTTAGCTTTCGAAGGATGAGTTTTAGAGGGGGGCTCAATACACGGGTGTTGGAAGCAAAAGCTTACAATCATAATTGTACCCAAATTTTAAGCCTAAGACTTGTTGGTATCCAAGTGCAAACAGAGCGGCAAAATTTAACCCCCGCTCCTTTGCTGTATCAAGAAGAGCGAACCCAAGTCACCTATTTTTATGATCCGGCCCCGGAAGAGACCTTCTGGATCGAGCTAAACGATTGGGGAAGCCAGCAGATGCGAGGCAGGATCCACGGCAGATTTATATTGCGCCGTCCGAGCATAGATCCAGAAAAGCTGCCCGATACGCTAACATTTGACCGGGTGGCCTTTACAGCCCTATCGGAAGATCAAATTCCTAAACCTATTATCATTTATTAATCCCTCGATCATTAAAAAACTTCCGTGCTTAGTAGTGCTTTTGGGGTGGGCCATACTGCTCCTATACGGGGCTTGTTCGTCAGCAGAAAATGAAGCCCATTGCACCCAGACCTATGGGCAAATGAAAGTTCCGATATCTACCCAAAAAACCATCAACTTTCAGCAAGTTGCTTTTAGTTATACCCGGTCGCGAACACATCTGAATATTGGGGCCTATCGATATACAAAAGAACAGGAGTGCTTAGCCTATATTTTTTGGAGAATCGCCCCTATTGAGACCACCACCCAAAAGCAAGATCTGACCCCCAAGACAACTGTCTTCAACTATAACAATATCGTACAACACTCTTTTCAGGGCTATACATTATACACGGAAGAACCGCATTGGATCCAACTGAATTCCATCGGAAATAATACAGTAGAAGGGGTCATACAGGCCAGTTATATCCGCCCAGCATCGGTCTACACTCCAGAAGAACTTGTAGATACCGTCCGATTCAATCGGGTTGCTTTTCGGGCGGTTTACGACAGTTTAGTTCCGGTTCCCAG
>WTJH01000166.1:3674-10135 GCA_011524915.1 Flavobacteriales bacterium
CCAGTAATCACATAGGTTTTTCCTTCTAGGGACTCTAACTGTTGGGGCGTCCAGCCTTATTGTTGTGCGCTTGTACTCATATGGATCCAATTAAGAGCGGACAAAAGAGAAAAGTTCGCTGCCTTAAAATTTATATTTGTTGAAGCATTTCAAAAATCCTGATATCTTTAAGTCCTAATAACCAAACTCTTATGCATTTACTTAGATATACATTTTTCCTACTTTCCCTAGCTGTCTATGGACAGCAACAGTTCAAAGGGGTGGTTAAGGACATCGATTCCGAAATTGGACTTGAAGGAGTAACCGTGGTTCTCTTAGACGATCAAGGCGGATATACGACCAATGGAGTCGTTACGGATGCGGACGGTCGCTTCCGGATGGAAAACATTCCGGTGGGAAGACAATCCTTTGAAATACGCCTGTTGGGGTATAAGAGCAAAGTCCTTCCAGAGATCATCGTTAATGCCGGAAAAGTTCCTGTCGTAGAGGTCTATTTAGAGGAAGAATTAGAACAATTAGCCGAAGTAGTCGTCAAGCTTTCGGACCGAAAGGCGGTTACGGGAATGTTTGATAAAATGGCGGTCAACAGCGCTCAACAATTCGATGTGGAAACCATCGAACGCTTTTCCGGTGGACGCCGCGATCTGGCCCGGCTGGCCCGAAGCTATGCCGGTGTGTTGAATACAGACGATTCTCGGAATGATATCTTAGTTCGGGGAAACTCTCCCTCGGGAGTACTGTGGCGTTTGGAAGGGGTTCCCATTCCCAATCCCAATCACTTTGCCCTAGCTGGCACTACAGGAGGACCCGTTTCTGCTCTGAATATCAACTTACTTCAAAGCTCCAATTTCCTTAGAGGAGCTTTTCCGGCCGAATATGGCGATGTTACTTCTGGAGTGTTTGATGTCTATTTCCGCAGTGGAAATTTTGATGCAACAGAAATCACAGCACAAATACATGCCACCGGAGGAATAGAATTGGAAATGGAAGGACCACTGGGAAAAAATTCCAATCGGAGCTATCTGGTCAGTTATCGATATTCGCTAACGAGTCTTAATATCATCCCCATTGGAACCAACGCCATCCCCAACTATCAGGACCTATCCTTTAAGTTGGATTTAGGAAAAGTTGCCGGAGGACAGCTTTCGCTCTTTGGGATAGGGGGAAGTAGCAATATCGATTTTTTAAGCGATCAGACCGATGAAGACGATTTGTTTGCCAACCCCAATGAAGATCTGTATAATGATTCCCGATTGGCTGTTTTAGGGCTCACCCATAAAACCCATTGGAACAACAATACCTACCTTAAAACGACATTCGCCTATAGCGGAAGCCGCAACGAAGTAATTCAAGACAATTATCTCCGGTCCGAAGACCCTCCACGAAAATATAGAGCTATAAATTTGGTGGACGAAAAGCAAAACTTCCAAATCGCGGCTGTTTTAAATTCAAAAATTAATGCCCAGCTAAGCTTGCGGTCGGGGCTGTTGTTCAACCGCTCCAAGGCGTTGAGTAAAATTCAAAACCGGGATAATTTAGACCCTTCAGAAATACAAGACTTGGATGGCGATGGGCTACCAGATTTTAGGACCACTGCTGATTTTGACGGAAGCTATCAAGAACTCCAACTCTACAGCCAATTCAAATATCGATTTTCGGAACAGTGGAACCTGCATTTTGGGCTGCATAGCCGCTACTTTTCGCTCAACAAAAATCAAAGCTTTGAACCCCGCGGAGGAATCAGTTGGACACCCAACGACATGCATCGCCTGAGTGCTTCTTTCGGAAAGCAAACCCAAACCCAACAGCTGCCCCTACTCTTCTACACCTCTTACAATTCCAATACAAACAGCTATGAGGCCACCAATTTAGACCTAGACAACAGTCGAAGCTTTCATTATATCTTGGCCCATCGCTGGAATTTTTCACCCCAATGGTCCCTACAAACCGAAGTATATCTGCAACAATTGGATAAAATAGCGGTAGAAAATACCCCCAGCACCTACTCCGCCCTAAACGAAGGAGCAAATTTTAGATTTACCCGTAGAGGCAATCTAGTCAACCGCGGGCAAGGAACCAACTATGGTCTAGAAATGACTCTGGAGCGGTATTTTAATAAAAACTACTACCTGCTATTTTCTGCCTCTAGCTTTGAGTCGACCTATATCGCCAGTGATGGACGGGAGCGCAATACTGCCTTTAACAATAGATATGTATATAATGCCCTAGGCGGGAAAGAGTTCCCGATTGGTACAAACCAAGGCAGTTCTCGATTGACCTTTTTTATCAATACCAAACTTACGGGAGCTGGAGGAGGCTATTATACGCCCATCGATCTGCCGGCTACCATCGCCAACAATGGAAACGAAGTCTATGACGAGACTAGAGCATTTTCCCAACGCTATAGCGACTATTTTCGATGGGATTTAAAATTAGGATTGCGCAGTCAGGGCAAACGGAAAATCAGTCAGGAGTGGTCTGTGGATTTATTGAATGTTACCAATCGGGAAAACTTATTCATCCGACGCTTTAACGAGACCAACAATCAGATTAATGATGTCAATCAGTTGGGCTTTTTTATCGATATCCTTTATAAGATTCAATTTTAAACCCGATCCATCTAGCGGTTTTTAGAGCGGATTTTTAAAGCTTGATGTTGGGGTAAATATTTGGTGTGCCGAAGGATAACTTCGTGCGACAGATGGCTGAAATGTTGTTCGACGAGGGTATATGCGTAATCCGGATATTTTTTCGAAATATCGGAAAGTACCCATCCGACAGCCGTCTGAATAAAACGTTCTTCGCTGGGGAGCAGCCGCCGGATCAGTTCCTCAACACTTTCCCAATGCTGCCCATTTTTAGCGGATTTTTTAAACGACAAAAGACTGGATCTTCGTTGCCATAGGGATGGAGCCGTGGACCAGTCCAACAAGCGAGGGATCTGATTCGGGAAATATTCAGGAATCGCTTCCATCACCCGAACACACAACCAATCGTTGGTAGACCAATCGAAGATATCCCCCTGCAAAAAGACATCTTCCAAAAGGCTCAGGACTTGAGCTGCGGCTGGGTCGCCCATGGGGGATTTCAACTGAGGTTTGATCCATTGCTGAAGCCAAAGGATAGCGATCAGCTTATCTTCGGCCATGGGTTGGGAAAGCCAAAATCGGATGTGTTCCAATTGAGTGTTGTCCGACTCCTGATCCAATCCAGACTGCTGAAAAAAGTCTTTTAAATGCTGTTTTAGAACAGCTGTTTTAAGCCCCCTATACCGAATGACCCCTTTTAGATAATTGGTGAACCATTCCGCTGTTTTGGGGTCTGCAGCCGCTTGGAGTATCTCAACAAGCTCTTGATGATGTGCTGTTTTGGATTTCACCGTTAAAAATTTAGTCGAATGTTAGGCATATTTTTCCGTAAAAACAATCCCTATAGCTGAGCCATTCGATAAGAATTCTGTAGAAATCTGTGTAAGAATCCAGCGGAGAAAACTTATCTTGGTCCGATGGCTGAAACCTTGGAGAATCTTTCAACACTACAATTTGTTCTGGCTGCCCTGGGCGCTTTTTTATTGGGGATTGGAAAATCCGGAGTCAAGGGAATCGCCGTATTTATAGTGGTCTTATTTGTCTTTGCATTTGGTGCCCGTCCTTCTACGGGAATCATTATGCCACTACTGATCGTCGGAGATGTTTTTGCCATTCTCTACTACAAAAAATATACCCGTTGGAAATATGTATTCGTGCTGATCCCATGGATGATGGTTGGGGTTATTGCAGGTACCTTAGGGGGGAGTCTTTTAGATGAAGAGCGTTTTCGCCTAGGGATGGCCCTACTGATACTGCTGACTACTCTGATTTTGTATTATCGAGAAAACCACCCCAGTATTCATGTACCTACCCATTGGTCTTTTGGAAGTGGCTTAGGGATATTGGCTGGATTTACGACCATGATTGGAAATTTGGCCGGGGCTGTGACCAATATCTATTTTTTAGCCATGCAGCTTCCCAAAAATATATTTATTGGAACTTCGGCCTATGTGTTTTTTATCATTAACCTTTTTAAGGTGCCCTTTCATGTTTGGGTGTGGAACACTATAGATATGCCCTCCTTATATATCAGCCTAATTTTTGTTCCATTTCTGCTTATGGGGCTCTTGGTGGGGGTTAAAATGGTCCAACACATCAACGATCAGAACTACAGAAAACTAATTCTCGGGTTAACAGCAATAGGATCTATTGTCTTGTTTTTTAAATAAAAAGACAAGTTAAAATCGGACTAAAGGGAGCTCTAATTCTACATAAATCCCTTCGCTATATATGCGCTGAGTCCCAATATCAGTGGATAAATCAAAAAGAGCCATACATAGTCCTTTAAACGGAGCGTCATCCCCTGCCCTATGCCGTTGAGAAAGTCATACCAAGTTTTGATGCCAAAATAAGCGGCAATAATGTTAGCTCCTATGGCTACCACCAAAATCACAATCCCGATAAAGTACATCTTCATCCATTCCATAACGAATACTTAAAGTTGTGAATGTAGTTAATAAAGATTTGAAACTATGGCCCGAGAGAACGCTTTATTTTCAAACACTTTGGAGGGGCGTCCCCTGGCATCAAAAAAAAGGGCTTATCCAAGCTTCATCCGCTAGGATTCTGATTGAGACCCCAAACGATTGTTGTAAATATTTGTATCTTAGGAGTATAAGCCTTGATCAATTCAGGTATTGGTTTAAAAAAACAAAAAAATGAACTTACAAAAGATTTTATCCCTAACAGTTTCCCTTGTTGTATTGAGTGCATGGAGTATTAAACTCAATCAGCCGTCTATGTTTAGAGGCGGAAATTCGACCAATATGTCTGAAGAATTTGCCACCTATGGCCTAGACGATTCTACCATGATAATCGTCGGTATTTGTAAAGTTTGTCTGGCGATTGCACTACTGCTGGGGGCTCTGAAATATTCAAATTTGATTCGACCAGCAGCGGCTGTTATGGCGTTGTTTATGACGGGGGCCGTATATTTTCATATCAGTATTGGGGATGGACTCGTCCCAACTTTACCGGCAGCAAGCATGCTTTTAATTTGTTTGGTTTTAAGCTTTTATCCCAATATATCTTGGTCTAAAGGGTAGAAATCAGCCTTGAAAGACTTGTGATATCTTTGGGGTTTGAATCGCTATTATTGAATCGGTTTAAAATCGGGGATGCATCACAACTGTGGACACCACACAACTCTAAAAAAAACAAGGGAATAGGTTTGCTTTCCCTCATTCAAAACCTTTGTACATGACCCTCATTCAACTAGCCCTTATTTTTTCTGCTGTTTCGTTTTTTATGTACGGTATCGGCTGCTTTGTCAGTTCATATATGATCCAAGAGTTTGTGCGTTATGGGATCCCTCAATTCAGAAAACTCACCGGATGGCTTCAATTGTTGGGAGCTGTTGGAATCCTATTGGGGATTTGGAATATTTATATCCAAATATTGAGTACCCTAGGGCTTTCATTACTGATGTTTTGCGGAGTGATTACACGGATTCAAATAAAAGATAGTTTTATAAAAACCCTACCGGCCCTCTCCTACTGCTTGTTAAATGCCTATATATCCTATACTTTGATTCAAAGTTTGTAGTCTAGAAATAGGGGATATAAGTCGGCTTGTCTTTTGAGTGTGCTCCAAAAAATTTAAGGGTTGGGAAAAATCATATCTGACAAAGCGCATATGTTTAGATTCCAAAATCAATCTTGTACTCGACTCATTTGCTAGCTGCATAAACTGGAAGGATTTCTTTTCATGCTTTAGTTCAATCGATTTATATCTTTAGGTGACTCTTAATCAGTTTATTAATGATATTAGTTGAAATAAGCAGCAAAAGAATGTAGTGGTCCCAATAAAAAAAGGGATTGCATTGCTGCAATCCCTTCGAAATACGGGTGGAAGATCGGTCTCGAACCGACGACCTCCTGAACCACAATCAGGCGCTCTAACCAACTGAGCTACAACCACCGTTTGAGCGGCAAATTTACAAATTTTTAATAGGCTACAAAAGTTAAATGAGAGAATCGAAATCAGAAACTCCAATCCATCGATTTACCGTAAAGCCCTCGCCTGCTTCTACCCCAAGTAAACGCCCATAATTTCGGGCTCTATAGCGTACACTATCTAAAAAATTTTGACTGCTGATCGGGGTTGCTGGAGCTTCACTCGTCGGGTCATAAAACTGGCTTTTATGCGCTTGGACGGCTTCCATTTTTGTTTCTAAAGAGCCACTGATATCCAAAATAATATCGGGTTCTATCTCCTCCCATTGAATGTAATGTATTACCAAACGTGGTCTCCATGGATCCTGGAGATTCCCATCGGAATCCTGGGTCTCGATTCGTTTTAAACCACTGAGAAAGGAGGCGTCTTTGATTAATTCGGCTCCACGACCATGGTCGATATGGCGGTCGCGAATAG
>WTJH01000158.1 GCA_011524915.1 Flavobacteriales bacterium
TTTGCCAGGTGGGTTGAATTCGGATCCAAGGTTTAGGAGAATAGTCATAGCTGAGTTCTATTACTCGCTCATTTGTTTGTTGGGTTTGCTGCTGCCAAGACCGACTCAACTGCGCTCGTCCATAGGCCATTCCAATACCGTCTGTATTGTCTGTAAAAAGCCCTCGGTAAACACAGCCAATTCCCTGATAGGCACGAATAAAAGGCACTTGTTTTAGAGTCCTTCCCAACTGATAAAAGATTCCCCAGCCCTTGTCTTCGGTGCCAGGTTTATGGAAAGGAATATCCCCCATCAGATAATATCCCGAATAACTACTTGAACCTCCTTCAGCCTTGTAATCCCAAAAACCAAGTTTATGTGTTCCAAAGCGATTCAGTTGTATTTCCGAAATCCAAAAATGGCCTTCTTGGGCACTTAAAGCTAATCTTTCGCTCCAAGGGGTTTGGGAATCCAATCCTGGATGCCCGTCGAAAAGACCAAACCCCAATTCTAGGGAAGGACTAATTTGTTGTCGTAAAGCCAGTCCTAATCCTGTTAGGGGATAGGTTGATAAAGGGAAATTTACGGTCATCTCGGGACCTATTCCAAATGAGCTGTTCACAAAAAAACTCCCGTATGTTGTATAGGCAAAGGTGTTATTAATCTCTTGCTGTCCCAAGATTACTTTTCCTTTCTCCCAGCGGTGTTGATACCAAAGTTCATACAGATAGAAACCTTCGGGGGCTTCCATATTGTTTGCCACTTGCAAATCGCCCATCGACTCCGAAAGGAGGTTCCCATAATTGAAAAAACCACGGATACTGAAATCTCCATTTTTCCAGAGGTATAGATTACCAACGAGGTCGAGGTTGCCTTGAATTCCAGACTGCGATTTCAATCCCCCAGAGCTTATCCAAGCATCTTGGGTAAGGGTTCCTATGAGTTCAATTCGCTCCTCCTGAGCTCTTCCTAGGGTTATAACCGCAATCCATAAGATGAATATTTTGCCGAAAAATCGGTTCAATGCGAGTCAATTTTAGTACCTAAATATAGTCCAAAATTATCCCCAAATGACAAGGAAAATTAAAGACCTCAAACCCATTCTATCGTTGGGTCCTTTGGAATAAGTGTATATTTAGCTTAGGCTTGAGGAACAACAAATACACGATGAACAGAATTTTATTCATTCTAATTTTAGGAAGTACAATGAACTATATCCAAGCACAAGATGCGTTCGAATCAGGAATATTAGTCTACAATAAACGGCAACTTCCGTATCGTTTTTTACTTCCGGAAAATTATTCACCGGAACAATCCTATCCACTGTTGATTTTCTTACACGGAGCGGGCGAAAGAGGAAGCGATAATAGCCTGCAACTGGTCCACGGGTCTGAATATTTTTTAGCTCCCGAAATACGTTCGCAATTTCCAGCAATTGTGGTATTTCCGCAATGCCCAAAAGAAGGGTATTGGGCTTCAATCAAATCTAGAAGTGGGTCGAATAAATTTGAATACTTCCGAAGACCTCGAAGCAATCCATACCTCCGAGGGGTAGAAAAATTGATCAAAGACTTCCAAAAGAATTATACTATCGATACCGACCGGATCTATGTTGGAGGCTTGTCTATGGGAGGCATGGGAACCTATGAATTGGTGTATCGAAATCCACGTAAGTTTGCCGCAGCCTTTGCGATCTGTGGCGGAGCTCATCCAAAAACGGCTAAGCGTCTTCGTCGGCCCGCTTGGCGGATCGATCATGGCGACATGGACGATGTAGTCCCCCTAATCCTATCCCAACGGATGGTTGATGCTTTAAATCAAAATCAGGCCAATGTTCAATGGAACATCCACAAAGGAGTTGGCCACGATAGTTGGGACCAAGTTTTTTCCGATTCCAGTTGGCTGCCTTGGTTATTTTCTCATTCGCTTAAAACTCCTTAAGCGGAAGATTTAATAGGTGAGATAAAACCACCCTTCGACCACAGGTTCTTGAGCATTCAGATAAATACGATAGTAATAGGAGCCTACTGGAAGTAAATTCCCGGTGGGTTCATAGATACCTCCCCAATCATTTCGATAGTTTGTTTTCTCGAATACCAGCTGTCCGTTTCTGTTATAGACGGCTACTTTAGCATTTGGATATCTTTCAATATTTAATACTTGCCATGTAGCTTCTGGACCAAAGTCGTTCGGTGTTAAAACTTCCGAAGCGATCACCTCATCCGAATCTATCAGTCCGTCGAAATTATCCTGTCCGTCTAAAACTCCGTCTCCATCAGAATCCGCATTAAGCGGGTCTGTTCCCCGCTGAATTTCTTCCGCATCTGAAAGTCCATCGTCGTCGGTATCAGTATCTAAAGGATCGGTCCCGGTAGTGGCTTCTTGAGCATCCGATACGCCATCGCCATCATCGTCAGTATCCGTATTATCGCCAATGCCATCGGTATCGGTATCGGTTGTTTCAGTAGCGTCTAG
>WTJH01000177.1 GCA_011524915.1 Flavobacteriales bacterium
TAGACAACGACTGGATCAAAAGCCAGATCGCCAAACTCAAGATCCGCCGTTGGGACTATAAAGAAACCGACGAAACTCACATCGGCCCTACTGCTGAAGAATTTATTGACTTATTTAGTGTAGGAATTGAAACCGATAAGCAGCATTTAAGTACTTTAGATGTGGCAGGGGTGGCTCTAAAAGGAGTTCAGGCCGTTATCGAAGAAAATCAAGAACTAAAAGAACAAAACGCAGCTTTAGAGCAACAATATCAAGAGCTGAAGGAACTTTTGACGCAAGTTCTCGAACGTGTTGAACAATTAGAACAATAAGAGGGAAATCATATGATTACTAATAATTCTTATCGGTTAGCCATTGGTGTTATGCTCTTCTTTATGAGCATAACAAATTCGCTTATGGCCCAAAGCCGAGTATTTACATTTGCTCCTACCGTAAATGTGCAGGACAACTATCTGAGTATGATCAGTCCCATGCCCGTTGGGGTATCGACGACCGACTCAGGAGAAATTGTTCGCGGGCCCTTGGCTTATTTCTCCAAAGGGAACAGCTCACAAACCGTGAGTGTAAGCTTGAGTGCATCGGATACCGATGGAATTTTAGGAGCAACCCAAATCGTTACGATTACGGCAAGCTTTTCCGTAGCCATGAGCCCAACCCCAACGCTGAATTTAAGTGGAGTGGCCACGAATGTACAAATGAGTGCTACAGCTTCGGCTTCCGTTTGGGAATATACCTGGAATGTTTCAGGAACTACAGCAACCGCAGTGACAGCAACCGTTTCTGGGGTAAGTGCGGATAATATTGCCTATACCGGAACCGAAAGCATCAGCTTCCAGCTGGATTTAGAGGCTCCGGAAATCAAACTTTCTGGGCCGGTAGGCTATACCTATATGGGTTACCACGACGAGCACTACTATTTTATCAATAGTGGTACTTCTTATGGTCCGGACACCAATTGGCAAGCCGCCCGAACGGCAGCTCAACAACTGGGGGACAACTTTACCCTCTCTACCATGATTGGTAAAACAGAGCTCGGGGTGATTGACAATGCCGATGAAAACAGCTTTATCGGGAATTATTTAGACAATAATTTTGGCGGCTTTACTTGGATAGGAGTCTACCAAGAAAACGACAACAGCAGCTGGGTAAACGTTTCTGGAGAAACCCAAAACTATTTCAATTGGCGCTCCGACCAACCCTCGGGCACCAACCAAAATGCCATAGCTGTTTATCCTGATCCCGAAGAGCCCAATGGAAATTTTGCAGGAGAAATGTATACCTGGTCGGACGAAGAGGCTCAAAACAACAACGCCTATATCGTAGAGTTGGATCGCTTTGTATTCGATGCGGGTACCTCTTCGGCTCGAATTTCGTTCAATGCTCCGGCCGAAACCATCAGCTGGACCCTTACAGGACCTGATGCTGCCCTCTTTGAGGTGGACGATTCTGACCAAACCGGAAGTGCTTACACCATATTTATCGACTTTGTTCAAAGCCTACAAAACAGTACGTCTTATCAAAGTCCGGCAGATGCTAATGGTGATCGTACATTCGAATTTTTCCTAAATGCTACCGATACCAATGGCAATACACGTAGCCAAAAGGTGGTTTATGAAATGACGGATACGCAAACACCAACGGTCCAACTATCGCATTCAGGGGATGATACTGAAGTTGTCAACTCTGAGGTAGTTACCATCACAGCGACTTTTTCGGAAGCCATGACCGCTACACCAACCTTGAGTTTAAGCGGTATCGCTTCAGCGCTGGAGATGAGTGCCACAGCTAGCCCAAGTATCTGGAAATACAGCTGGACCGTTTCCACTACGGTTACTTCCACGACAGCTACCGTCTCTGGAACGGACCTAGCCGGAAATGCTTATACAGGAACCGAAAGCATCAGCTTTACGATTTCTGAAACGGTGCAGGCACCAAGCTTAACGGCAACCCTTACGCATAACGGATCTTCGAACACCTTGGATCCCTGTGCAGAAGTAAGCTTTACCGCAAACTTTAGTGAAGCGGTTGGATTCCCTGTTGACCTGATGATCGACAACAGCTCTGGGAACTTTAGCTATAACCTCCAACTGAGTATGGCGCCAAGTTCGGCTACAGCCTCTAGTATGTTTAGCTCCACCAGTTCTTCCAGCAGTTGGGAAATTAGTCTGGTCCCACAGGATTTCTCCTTGGTGGGCTCCTTTACCCTAACGGTCTCCCATGCAGGAATGAATATCCTTGGAGTAGATCAGCAAGAAGAATCGCTTCAATTCAATGTGGTTTCCAGTACGTGTAGTACAGGATCCGTAACGGTAGATCTCAGTACCGATCATCCAGATCACATCGTTTCCTATGTAGACGGACCAGTTGATATTTTAGCTAACTTCTCGTCTGCTGTAGTTTCGCCTTCTTTGATCTACAATGATGGCTCACAAGAGGT
>WTJH01000051.1 GCA_011524915.1 Flavobacteriales bacterium
TCCTATACCTATACTTGGAATACAGGCGCCCTGGCAGATGGGGTCTACACGGCCACTGTTTCGGGTTCCGATCTTGCCAGCAACCTATACAGCGGTACCGAAAGTATTAGCCTCACCTTAGATACCACCAGCCCAACGGTTGTTCTTTCCCATTCAAGCGCTTTTTTAACTTTAAACGGTTCGGATACGGTTACGATTACGGCGGCTTTTTCAGAAAGTATGTCTCCAACACCAACGATATCAATCACGGGACTGGTAACGGATGTAACGATGACCCCTATTAGTGGGACCAATTCCTACACCTTCTTTTTTGATGTCAGTAGCTATGGAAGTCTCAATGGCAACTATACCGCTACGGTTTCCGGGACAGATTTGATCGGAAATTTCTATACCGGTTCGGATAGTATCACTTTTAATATAGATTCGACTCCCCCAACGGTTACCCTAACCCATACGGGATCTTCGACCCTAGGAAGAAGTCAGGCAGTAACCATTACCGCTGTGTTTTCAGAGGCCATGTCTGCCACCCCAACTATATCCTTCCCGCCTTTGGAAACTACGGCTTCAGAATTAACTCAAGTGGGGTCGTCAACCACTTACACCTTCCTTTTGGATGTACCTACTATATTTCCAGGTTTAGGAGCAAGTGTAGAAACCGTAACAACGCCCATTGTAGGATTGGATCTCAATGGAAACAGTTTAGGCACCAGTAGTCTAACCTTTACGCTAGACCCAAGGGCTCCTGTCCTGTCGAATTTTACATGGACCATTACGCCCACCAGTGGAAATGATATCGGTCCCGGCTACGAAGCCACCCTATCTTTTGATACCTCGCGAGCACTTAGTGCTATGCCCAACGATGGAATTCAGTTTTTCCTGACCAATAATATCACCACAACTCTCGTTGATGCCGATACGGTAACCAATACTGGATTAAACTACTCCCTAACGGTCTCTTTTACTTCGTTAGACACGGCCCTCAATGGCGAAGTAATCGGGTTTCGATTCAGCAACCTGAACAATATCAAGGATGTTTATGAAAACTCCGCTACGGTTTCTGGAGGAGCAGGCGATTACTTATCGGATAATAGCAGCCGCACACTGTTCTACGACAATAGTCCGCCCAGCATCACCTTTTTGTCTATTGAAACCGAATCAGGTAGTTCGTTTAACAATACCAATAACTCGGTTACGGATGGGCAATATGTAAACTTGGATGTCTTTTTTGACCAAGAAGTAAATGTCAATACCATAAGTGCGACCATTTTGGGCTCCCCCGCAGCTAGTGTAACCCAAGGTTCTACCTGTCCTGCAGTGACCCCCGGAGACCCTAATTTCTGTAACCGAATTGTGATACGATCGCGCTTGGTTACCAACACCGACCCTGAAGGAACCGTATCCTTTACACTAAGTTTTTTCGAAGATCGCCTTGGAAACAGTGGAACAGCAACCTCTACCACAACCGATGGATCTTTCCGAAATATTGACCGTACTCCCATCGTATTTTCCAATATTCGGACACATTCTTCCAATACCGCTTCAAGCGCATTGGCCACCATAGGTGATACCGTTTCTGTCACCTTTGATCTGGATGAAAACCCTTTAGCTTTTGTGGGGACTTTTAACGGCGTTAACATAACCACAAGTGATGTTACCCAATTGAGTGGTGGGGAATTTCAATTTGGGGTGGTCATGACCAGTAGTATGGCCGATGGTCCAGTAGTGTTTTCGCTCCAAGTCAGCGATTCCAATAATTTAACGAGTAGCACTTACACCGCCGTAACCACCGGAACTTTAGTGGTATTTGATAAAACAACTCCTACGGTTACCCTTACAGATAGCGATACGGACGATCTGCTTACAGCCTCTGATGTGGTAACTATTACTGCTGCTTTTTCCGAAGCGATGACAGCCACCCCTACCCTTTCGATTGCGGGCGTGGTTACCAATGTTTTCTTAACACAAATTGCGAGCACAAACTCCTATACCTATGTTTGGGATGTCGATAGTGGAGGAACTCCTGCTGATGGGGATTATCGTGTGACGGTCAGTGGGACGGATCTGGCAACCAATGCCTATTCCGGTAGTGACAGTATAACCTTTACGATAGATACCACTTCACCTACTGTGGTACTGACAGATTCTGATGCCGACAACCGGATCAATGCTCAGGCCTCTTTAGTGATTACAGCAACTTTTTCTGAAGATATTATTTGGGGAATTTCAATTACTCCAGGAATATCATCTACCCCCATAATATCCATTTCTGGAGTGGTAACCGATGTGTTGATGAGTCCCAATACCATTGGGGATACCTTTCGCTATCTCTGGGATGTCGATAGTGGTGGAACTCCCGCCGAAGGGAATTATGTCGCCACTGTATACGGACGCGATTTGGCCGGGAATGATTATGTAGGAACCGATAGTAT
>WTJH01000053.1 GCA_011524915.1 Flavobacteriales bacterium
GATTTTACTTTTTCTTCCACTTCCATAGGGAGGGTTTCGGCCACCGGACAATTGGGCGTGGTAAGGGTCATT
Source organism: Flavobacteriales bacterium (assembly GCA_011524915.1). GTDB lineage: Bacteria > Bacteroidota > Bacteroidia > Flavobacteriales > Flavobacteriaceae > WTJH01. Next base: position 73 of record WTJH01000053.1, read on the forward strand.
AGAATTTTAACTTCCTGAGCTTCGTTGACCAATACGTCGTAGATGAGGCCCAATTCATAAATATCAACTGGGATTTCTGGATCGTAAATGGTTTTGAGTACCCCTACAATCTTTTCGCCTAAGTCTGCCGTGTGTTCGTTTTCCATAAGGTATTAATTCAATTGGGTTTGGTAGGCAATAGCATACATTTTTAGTTGCTTGATCATAGACACCAAGCCATTGGCACGGGTTGGAGACAAATGCTCTTTAAGACCAATCTGATCGATAAAATCGGTATTGGCATCTAATATGGCCTTGGGATGGGCATCGGAAAAAACACGGATCAGAATGGCAATGATTCCTTTGGTGATGATGGCATCGCTATCGGCCGTAAATTTTAATAGATTATCCTCCAGGTCTGCATGTACCCATACCTTACTTTGGCAGCCCTTGATGATGTTATCGTCCGTTTTATATTGGGACTCTATCAGGGGAAGCGATTTCCCTAATTCGATCATATATTCATAGCGCTGCATCCAGTCGTCGAACATGGAAAACTCGTCTATGATCTCTTGTTGTCGGCTTTCTATGGTGTCCATACGTAAAGGTACGAATTAAGTTAACATTTGAATGGCGCGCTCTAGGGCCGCTACCATAGCATCAATTTCTGCTGTAGTGTTGTAGAACGAAAAAGAAGCCCGCACCGTTCCTGGGATCTGATAATAGTCCATGATGGGCTGGGCACAATGGTGTCCTGTTCTTACCGCAATACCGAGCTTATCCAAAATACTTCCCAAATCGTAGGGATGAATATCCCCGACATTAAAAGATATCACGGCCGTTTTTTCGGGGGCTTCCCCGTAAATTTTAAGGTTTGGAATCTTTTTTAGGGCAGTTGTAGCATAGCTGAGCAACTCGTGCTCATAGGCAGCAATGGCCTCAAAGCCTATGCTGTTCATATAATCCAATGCCGCTCCAAAAGCAATTCCTCCAGCAATATTGGGGGTCCCTGCTTCGAACTTATGGGGCAGATCGGCATAGGTTGTTTTTTCGAAAGTTACCTCGGCAATCATTTCGCCCCCTCCCTGATAGGGCGGAAGTTGGTTGAGCAAAGCTTCTTTACCGTAGAGCATCCCGATCCCGGTGGGTCCGCAGAGTTTATGTGCAGAGGTTACATAATAGTCGATATCCAAAGCCTGTACATCGGCAACTATATGCGGCGCTGCTTGTGCCCCATCGATCAGGACATGGGCGCCTTGCGCATGGGCCAAATCAATGATATCGGCAATGGGATTTACGGTGCCTAAGGCGTTGGAAACATGATTGACAAAAACCAATCGGGTATTGGCTGAAAGCAACTCTTGATAGGCTTCCATATCCAAAACTCCTGAGGGGAGCATGGGAATTACTTGGAGCTTGGCTCCGGTTTTTTCGGCCATCATTTGCCAAGGAACAATATTGGAATGATGTTCCATAGCAGAAACCAAGAGTTCGTCTCCAGGGCTCAATAAGGCGCCATAGCCCGAAGCCACAATATTGATGCTGTGGGTGGTTCCGGAGGTTAGAATGATCTCATGGGGTTTTGCCGCATTGAAATGCTTTTGAATCTTTTGGCGGGCTTGTTCAAACGCATCTGTAGCCTCCTGACTTAGGGCGTGTACGCCTCGGTGAATATTGGCGTTGGTGTTCGAATAATAGTCTACCAAAGCATCGATTACGGCCTTAGGCGTTTGGGAAGTGGCTGCATTGTCGAAATACACCAAAGGTTTGCCATTGACCTCTCTATGGAGAATGGGAAAATCGTTCCGGATGGCAGCTACATCAATCGTCATTATAAATTAAACCCGAGGTTAACACCTAATTTTTTAGCTATAGAATCTTCGATACGTTTTTTGAGAGAAGGGAGTTGAACACTGTCCAATACATTGCTGGCAAAGGCATAAGTCAACAAGGCTTGAGCTTCTTTTCTGGGAATCCCACGAGAGCGCAAATAGAAGAGTGCTTCTTCGTCGAGTTGCCCCACTGTACACCCATGCGAACAGCGAACGTCGTCGGCAAAGATCTCCAATTGAGGTTTGGTGTTGATGGTCGCTTTATCGTTTAACAACAGATTGTTGTTTTGCTGAAAAGCATTGGTTTTTTGGGCAATCTTATCGACCAAAATTTTGCCATTAAAGACTCCTGTCGCACGACCTCCAAAAATCCCTTTGTAGTCTTGATGACTTTCGCAATTGGGATGCGCATGATGCACCAAGGTAGAATGATCGGTATGCTCCTGATCTTTCAGTAGGGTGATGCCCTTGAGGGTGGACATGATATGCTCGTCTTTTTGGTAGAAATTCAAGGTGTTCCGAACAATATTACCGCCTAAGGCAAAGGTATGTACCGAAACATGGGAGTTTTTCTCCTGAGAGATATAGGTATGATCGAGTAGAGAAGCTGTTTCTCGGTCGTTTTGAACTTTGTAGTAGTCGACCAGGGCTTCTTTTTCGGCAAAGATTTCGGTTACCGAATTGGTGGTTACGGGAGCATCGGACAAACTTTGGTGGCGTTCCAAAATTTGGACTTGGGCGTTTTCCTCCACTACAATTAAGTTTCGGGGTTGCAACCAAATCGGGGCATTTTTTCCGGTACTGAAATGTATGATTTCAATCGGTTTTTCCGCTACCACGCTTTTAGGGATGTAGATATATGCTCCTTCTTTGGCGTAAGCTGTGTTGAGGGCTGTTAAGCTATCGGTTGCCGGTGCAACAGCTCCAAAGTACTTGTCGATCCGAGCGGCATATTTCGGCTTTGAAAGTGCAGCGGACATCAGGCATACATCCAAGCCGTCGTGAGTCGTATCTGACAAAAAAGGACTGTAGACCCCATCGATAAACACTACTTTATAGGTGTCTATATCGTAGAGGAAATAGGTTTTGACATCCTTGAGTTCTATGGACGTTTCGACCTGTGGATAGAGGGTGTAATTTTCCTTTAGAATTTTCCCCAAGGAAGTGTACTTCCAAGCTTCCAGCTTTTTGGTCGGAAATCCGTTTTCTTCGAAATAGGCAAGGGCGGCAACACGCTTGTCGTGGACGGGATTTTTTTGGTCGATCCCTTCCTCAAAAGCAATAAATGATGCTAAGAGTTGTTCTTTCAGTTCCATTTTATACCTCTGCTTTAATCCAGTCGTATCCTTTGGCCTCTAATTCTTTCGCGAGTTCTTTATCGCCCGACTTCACAATGCGTCCGTCGAACAATACATGTACATAGTCGGGAACGATATAGTCTAAAAGTCGCTGATAGTGCGTAATGACTAATACGGCATTGTCTTTAGATTTAAGCGTATTGACCCCATTGGCAACGATCTTAAGCGCATCGATATCTAAGCCTGAATCGGTTTCGTCTAAAATGGCCAATTTGGGTTCCAGCATGGCCATTTGGAAAATTTCATTTCGCTTTTTTTCACCTCCCGAAAAGCCTTCGTTGAGGGAGCGGGATAAAAATTTGGAGTCGATTTCCAAGAGGGCTGCTTTTTCTCTGATTTTTTTCAGCATTTCGTTGGCTGGCATTTCTTCAAGCCCTTGCGCCACACGAGCAGCATTGATGGAAGTTTTTACAAAATTGGTGACCGATACTCCAGGAATTTCTACTGGGTATTGAAAGGAAAGGAAAATTCCTTTGTGGGCACGAGTTTCTGCATCCTCTTCGTTGATACTTTCCTGATCGAATAGGATTTCCCCTTGGGTAATTTCATAATCTTCATTTCCGGCAACAACAGAAGATAGGGTGCTTTTTCCCGATCCGTTAGGTCCCATAATGGCATGAACTTCTCCGGGTTTGATTTCCAGATTGATCCCTTTAAGAATAGGTTTGTCTTCAATCTGCGCATGTAAATTCTGAATCTGTAACATAACTTTTGGCTTAGCCCACCGATCCTTCGAGGGAGATTTCAAGTAATTTTTGTGCTTCCACGGCAAATTCCATGGGGAGCTTATTTAAGACTTCTTTACTAAATCCATTGACGATAAGGGCAATGGCTTTTTCGGTATCGATTCCGCGTTGATTGCAATAAAAGATTTGATCTTCACCAATCTTACTGGTGGTCGCTTCATGCTCAATCTGGGCGGTATTGTTTTTGGCTTCGATATACGGGAAGGTATGTGCCCCACAAGCGTTGCCCATCAGTAGGGAATCGCATTGGGAAAAATTTCGAGCATTTTTTGCCCGACTCCCCACTTGGACCAAACCTCGATAACTGTTTTGAGATTTCCCAGCAGAAATTCCTTTGGAAATGATGGTGCTTCGGGTATTGTTCCCTAAGTGGATCATTTTAGTTCCGGTATCGGCTTGCTGAAAATTATTGGTAACTGCGATCGAATAAAACTCTCCTATGGAGTGATCGCCCTTCAGCACGCAAGAGGGATACTTCCATGTAACTGCAGAACCGGTTTCTACTTGCGTCCAAGAAATTTTGGATCGCGTATGACACAAGCCGCGTTTGGTTACAAAGTTAAATACGCCTCCTTTGCCTTCTTTATCTCCGGGATACCAGTTTTGAACGGTAGAGTATTTGATTTCGGCATCGTCTTGAGCAATGAGTTCCACCACTGCTGCGTGCAACTGATTTTCGTCTCTTGAAGGGGCTGTACAGCCTTCCAAATAACTGACATAACTGCTTTCGTCTGCCACCACTAGGGTACGCTCGAACTGCCCTGTTCCGGCTTGATTGATACGGAAATAGGTCGAAAGCTCCATAGGGCAGCGGACCCCTTTAGGGATGTAGCAAAAAGAGCCATCGGAAAATACGGCAGAATTGAGTGCCGCAAAATAATTGTCCTTGGGAGGAACAACGGTTCCGAGATGTTTGCGAACCAGTTCGGGATGCTCCTGAATGGCTTCGGAAATGGAACAAAAAATAATGCCTTTTTCGGCCAAGGTTTCCTTAAAAGTAGTGGCTACAGAAACGGAGTCCATTACAATATCCACGGCTACACCGGCCAGCTTTTTTTGTTCGTCCAAAGAGATGCCCAATTTGTTAAAGGTTTCTAACAATTCGGGATCGACCTCGTCCAGACTCTTGTATTGATCTTTTTTCTTGGGTGCCGAATAGTAGGATATGGCCTGATAGTCGGGTTTTTCGTAGTTGACATTGGGCCAATCGGGCTCTTCCATTTGTTGCCAAATACGAAAAGCTTCGAGGCGCCAATCGGTCATCCATTGGGGTTCGTTTTTCTTTTGAGAAATTCGACGAACAATTTCCTCGTTTAACCCTACTGGAAATGTTTCCGATTCGATATCGGTATAAAAGCCGTATTCGTATTCTTTACTTTCGAGCTCTTTTTTTAATTCTTCTTCAGTATAACTCATCTTCTAAGCTTTTAGAGCGAAAAACTTTCTCCACAGCCACAAGTGCGCTGCGCATTGGGGTTTTGAAAAACAAAACCTTTTCCATTCAATCCTCCAGAATACTCTAGAGTTGTGCCAGCCAAATACAACAGGCTTTTCTTATCGACCACAATCCGAACCTGATTGTCTTCAAAAACTCTATCGGAGTCGGCGGCTTGGTTATCAAAATTCAATTCATAGGAAAGGCCGGAACAACCGCCGCTTTTAACGCCCACCCGAATAAAATCTGTTGTCGGGTTAAATCCGTCTTCACGCATCAATTGTTCTGCCTTGGAACGAGCAGAATCAGCAACTTTTATCATTTCAAAAACCTTTAAGGTTATTCGAGCTACAAATATACAACGAATCGAATGGATAACCCATCTTTAGCCCTGCTTTTCCCTATGACACTATCAGGGTCTTCGATCGGGTCGATGATCGGGATTGGACTGGAACTCAGCGTCGTCCAAAGTGCGGAGAAAAGCTAATAAGTCGCTTTTGTCTTGTGGGCTTAAGTGTACTCCCCCTGCGGCGACACTTTTCATCAGCGGATCGATGGTAGGAGAATATTGCAAGCCTTCGGAATAATGGTCGATAACCTCCATTAGGGTATTGAAACGACCGTCGTGCATATAGGGTGCTGTATAAGATAAATTCCGAAGAGAAGGAGTTCTAAACTTACCATTGTCGTTTGGATCTCCGCTGACAGCGCCTAAGCCAAGATCTGAGAATGAAGCGTCCAAACCGTTGTTGTGGAAAGCATTATCGGTCCATAGGGGATTGTTTGGGCTGCCGTGACAATGAAAACAATCGCCTCTGGTTTCGTCCATAAAAACTTCCAATCCATTTTGTTCAGGGGCACTTAAAGACACTTCTCCCCGAAGGTACTGATCAAATTTTGAGTTTCCCGAAATTAGGGTTCGTTCGAATTGAGCTATGGCTTTTACGACCAAAATAGAATCGATAGGGGCCGATCCGAAAGCCGCTTGAAAAAGAGCCGGATACTGAGGATGATTGGCCAGTCTTTGGGCGACTTGCTCCCAATCGGCATTCATCTCCAAGGGATTGCTCACGGGCTCCAAAGCTTGTTCTTCCAAGCCAATTTCTTTTCCATCCCAAGCAAATCGGTCTGAAAAGTTCCAGGCCAAATTAAAGATCGGCATGGCATTGCGGTGTCCGGGAACTCCCGCAATTCCGAGGCTGGTTCTTCTCCGTTCGCTAAAGCCATTTTCGGGCATATGGCAATGGGCGCAAGCCATGGTTTGGTTGCCCGACAAAATAGGATCAAAAAACAAGCGCTTTCCTAAGGCTATTCCTTCAGCAGTCATGGGGTTATCGGCGGGGATCACAGGAGCAATCAAATACTGCTCGAAGACTTCTGGAATTTCCAAGCGATACTCCGAAGTTTCGGGAGCATCTGTACTACAACTCAAGCCAGTGAAGGCCGCAGTTACCCAAAGGACTAATTTTTTCTTCATGGGCGATACCAACGGAATACGGTGGCTCCGTTTTCTTTCATTTTTAATTGAGCATCAAAATTAGGCATTAACATCGTATTCCATTGGGCGAGGTCCCAAGTATATGGATTTTGAAACCACTGATCCAGTTGCATTTCTATGGATAAGACGCCATCTTCGGAGACTTCAAAAGCTCCCAAGACCACCTCAAATGCCGTTTCTTGAAGGATGAGATTATCGGGATCGGACCGATCGGCCGCTCGAATCATATGATAGTTGTATTGCTGCGGTGTTTCGTCGCTTTGCTGAAACTTTCCATCCAACTGTAGGTAGTGATAGCCGCCTCCTAGCATGGCCGGCACATTCCAATTGGCAGTATTCAGATCGGGATATACCCCATCCAAATTATCTTCATCCAAAAAGCCAAAAACAAACCGCAATTCGGAATAGTCGCCCACCGGAACATCGTTCCCCAGGGAGATCTGTAAACTTTCGGACTCGGATAGATCCATTAAAAAATAGGGCGTTTCTACCTCCAATTCTCTTCCATCCTGATGCACCAAAACCATCTGAGACACCAAATATCGAAGACGTTCCACCGAAAGTCTTTCCCCATGAGCGGTTGGATATTGAATTTGATTCAAATCAGCCGAAGAGACGGCTGCTGTTCCCCAACTGTGCTTCCATTGGAGCTGCAGCTGGGTTGTAGGGGTATCGGTTTTGGAACAACCCATCAAAAGAGTTGAAACCCAAAGCACCAAAAATGGAATCTTTTTATTCATCTGGGATTAAATGCGCGACAAAAATATCGTAAAATCCGTTGGAGGCTGGCATATCTCCGTCCGAACTTGCCGTGGTGCCGACAATTCGAAAGCCTTGAAGGGGATCTTCGACGATGGCATATGCCCGATCGAAATCGGAACCTCCCCACGTTTTTTGCCACAGTAATTTTCCTTGAGCATCTATGGCAAAAGCCAGAGCATCGTTGTAGCCGTTGTTTTGTGTAAAATCGCCTGAAGAAGAGCGGGAACTGCCCACAACCACCAAGCCACCATTAGAAGTTGCTAAAGCATCAAAGGCAGATTCGAAATCGGGTCCGCCAAAAGTTTTTTCCCATAAAATTTCAGCTGTGGGACTGACTTTGACCACCCAAATGTCGGCCCCACCGAGGGTATTGGACACATCTCCGTCCGAACTTCGGGTATCGCCCACGATATAAAAATCTCCTTGAGAACTGGGTTCTAATACACGGATATTTTCGAGTTGAGTTCCGCCAAAGCTGGCTTGTCTTATAAGGTTTCCTTGAGGACTCAAGACCAGTAACCAGCCGTCGTAGGTTCCTCGATTATCGGTCACATCGAAATCGGAAGAATCGGAAGTCCCGAGGACCCAAAGATTTCCTTCAGTATCGCTCTGAACAGCATAGGCTGTATCGGTATTGGTACCTCCAAAATATCGGCTCCACAGCTGCTCCCCCTGAGGATTGAGTCGCAGCACCCAATAGTCGCCCCCGGCGTGTTTCTGGCTGCTTTTATCGGCCGGAAAATTCCCTAAACCACCCGCTGCAGTAACATCCATAATCCCACAAACGATCAAGTCTCCATTGGGCATTTCCAAGGCGTCATAGGCTATTTCTACTCCCGAAAAACCATAGGTCTTTTTCCAGATGAGCTCCCCATCTTCTGTAATTCTTTGCAGCCAAAAATCTTGCTGCCCAGCAGAGGAATCATCCGTTGTGGAACCGACAATCAATCTGTCTGTATTCGATAGAGACAAGGTCCGTTGAAGTCGGTCGTCGGCAGCTCCACCCAAGAAAATTTGCTGTTCCAAAACATGGGCATTTGAAAAATGTAACCCCCAAGCGTCAAAGTCTGTAGCCTCCCGAGGATGTTCGGCTATGGCAGTGCTTTGAGTTTTGGCCCAGACCCAATAGCTTCCGTCTGGAGCAACTGAAATATCAAAAGCCTGATCGTTTCGTTCTCCTCCAAAGGTTTGAAGGGTCTGTAGACGGGCAGATTTGGGTTCAAAGGGGGCTTCTTTTTGACAGCCCAGGAATACTCCCATCAAAAACAAGAACCTGATCCGTAACATGGAGTTGATTATTCTGAGGCGCGTACTAAAAACAAGCCATTATCAGAATCGCTAATGGCAATAACTCCACTTTCAAAAAAGGGGTAGACATTCCAAACTCCGTTAAAGCTTGCATTGTTGTGCGCGGGATAGGTATCGAAAAAGCGAATTTCGGTCATGTTGCCATTGGCGATATCCGAAATATCAATTTCACGAATTCCGGCGGTGTAGTTCGCTAAATAAAAGCTGTCGTCTTTGATATAACCGTTGTGATCTATGGCACGTGTGGTTCCCTCATATACATGATGAAGGGTGGGGCTGTCTAGATCAGAAAGGTCGAATACGAAAGTGCGGGTATTGTTCCCAAAGTTGTTTTCGTCTAACTCATCCCCCAAATAGGCATATTGATGATCTTCGTCCATCCATACTTGATGGGTATAGCCATGGTTGTTATAATCGATTTCTGCTAGAAGTACGGGATTAGCTTTGTCAGTTACATCTACAATGACCAATCGATTGTTTTGACCTCTCTCACTGTTACTTCCCAAATAAATTTCTTTTCCTTGGTGGTCGGGATCGACTCCTTGATAACTAAAGACATGAGCGTCGTGTGTATAGCCTGAAGCTTCATATCCTCCTGCATCCGTAGGGTTTTGAGGATCGTTGATATTGATAAATTTTGGGCCACCATTCAAATAATCAGAGCCTACAACATAAGCAAATCCAGTTGTTTCGTTGATGGCAATATTATGAGCACCCCCAAAACTATTCAGTCGTGCATCATCGTTAAAAGTGGTAAAATTTTCAAGGTTTCTAAGGCGGGTCAGGTCAAAAACTTGTAAGCCATGGCCATCAATTTCACTTACAATAAATGCATGATTGTTGTAGACCTTAATATCGCGCCAAATATCTCCAGTTCCTGTTCTAACAGTAGGCAACTTACCCACATAGACGGGAGCTGAAGGATTGGAAATATCGACGAATCCAACGCCGTCGT
>WTJH01000140.1 GCA_011524915.1 Flavobacteriales bacterium
AATCTACTTTGATTTATTCGAACCTTATGTAAATCCATCATATGTAAAGGATGAATATTGGATACCCAAAAATTACATAACGTATGGTAAGAAAACGGCTTATGAAGAATTAATGGATTGGGAAAAGATAAATTTTTGTACAAGAGATACTGATACTGTATGGGAGTGTGGACATAAATTTCCAAAAGAAAACGATGCGATATGGCATCCTAATGAAAATGGATACAAGTATTTATCACAATGGCTAATAAACAAAATAAAAGAGATATATGAATAAAGCGTGGTTTTATGGTTGTTCTTTTACGGATAGGTTGGCTGCACAAATGGAGACAAAACCTATATATGATAGTTTTCGTAAAGAAGGGTATGAGATAGTTAATCGAGGAAGAATGAGTGCATCGAACTATTACATATATGATAGAATAAATGAGGATATTGATTTAATCGGTGAAAATGATATTGTTATAGTTCAATGGTCAGCTCTAACAAGAGAACATAGGTTGAAACCATCATCCAAATCATTACTTGATGGGTTGATAGAAGGATTTATAGATGTGGTTATGGAGGCACAAGATAGGTTCAAAGAAAACAATATTAATTTCTTACAGTATATAGGCTGGACTCAATTCATGGATAGTGAGCTAAGTGATTCTCATAGAAGTATGATAAGTAAATTTAAAAACTTTACTTGGATTGAAACACCCGAGTTGAAGGATATAATTAGAAGTAATTGTACAATGAATATAGGTAATAAAGGCCTAATCGTAGGTGAAGGAGAATATCTTTGGCCCGCAAATAATTGGGGTGGATTATCGGAATGGGTTAGAAATAACATTAGAGTAGATGATAGATATTATGACCCACCAATAGACCCACACCCTAGTTTCTACGCTTTTAACAAATTTATAATAGAGGTGATATTGCCTAAACTTAAAAAGAACATGATATGAACATAGGATTCTTATACTTCAATGAGGAGTGGAATAAAGATACGAAATCCCCAACCGATGATGCATACGGGGATATTTATGAAGATGGTATAGATGATATTATTCGTAAAAAAGATAGTAGTAAAACTATAGAGGATTAACCCCCTTAACATCCTATCGGTGGGGATGAAGTCGATAGGAAAATTTTTTTGATAGTATTTATTAACATGAGAAGATATAAAGATATGAAAGAGAATAAAGATAAAGTAGTATTCAGTATGAATATATTAGAACAACGCCAGAAAGCCTCGTGTGGTTGTGGGGGTAATTGTGGATGTAATGGTAGTATAGTAAAGAGAAGAGAGCTACAAGAAAAGAAAGAAAGAAGAATAGCCTTTTGGAATGTATTTAAAAAAGATGTTGTAGACGACATAGATATGAACGAATTTAAAGGAGAAATATAAACCCTTCACTATATAAGGGATAGAGTACACGCAACCCATGCACCGTTAAACCCCATTTTAGTCTTTAACGACTGAGTGGGGTTTTTCTATGCCCCCATGTGAACAACTCCCCAACTGAGCTCAACTGAGAGAGTAGAGAGAGTAGAGAGAATAAGAGGTTCTGAGAGGGGATAATATTGTATCCGTACCCAAATATACCACATAGTGTCAATTAACCTCTCAAATACCTTAAAATCCCTTATATGAGGAGTGAAGGGTAGCCCATTCTTTATAAAGATTCAACAATAGGGGGTATGGCATAATAAATTGTGATATCCTCTCCACTTCTTCCCACTTATCTCCACGTATATCAGTATATGCAAGATAAACGTACATACATATAGCGATATCGGACTTTTTGTCATGTGGATTATGCATGGGTAATTGTCAATATCGTAATCCCCCTACATGACAACGTGTCATGATATTGCATTCTATTCAATGCATAGGGTGTTTTGTTGTATATTCCGTAAATCGTATGGCTTATGACACATTGTCATAGGATATATTTGGCTATGTGGGAAAAAAGCCGTATATTGTAGGGTGGTTAGGGAGGGCTAGGAGATAGGTGAGATAAAAAAATATTAAAAAAAAGTAAAAAAAGGCTTGGATATATGGAAAATTTTTCGTATATTTACATTGTAAATGAGTTTGATGATTGAGACGGAACTCTAGTCAAACTACGTTCTTTAAAATATTATATGGGATTAGATAAGGGAAGGCCTTAAAAGCCGTTGGGTTCACCACCCTATAAGAGACACGGGTCTCTCACCAATACTCTGTGGTGGAGTTATCAAGTGGTTGCAAACACGAGGTGACCGAAGTTGGTTCAAGTCCAACCTATCCCTACCTTATAACAGAGTAAGTCTTTATAGGTTGAATATATTACTCGAGCATCTGTATTCCTGAAAAGTGGAGCTCTCATTCTCTCCTATTCTAAAGAGGTCATCAGTACCCACCACGTAGTTAACTC
>WTJH01000103.1 GCA_011524915.1 Flavobacteriales bacterium
TCTGATCGGATTTACCCGAAGATTTTTTTGTGGGCGCCTGTTTTAATGGCGCCGCTTTTTGCACCTCTTGAAGCTTTTCTTGGGTCGTTTTTGGCTTTTCGGTTTTGGTGCGTTTTCGCGGATTTTTAGTCGTTTTTGGCGTGTTTTCGTTCTTTTTTGATTGATTTTGGCTCGATTTTGCCGATTTCTTCGCGTTTTTCTTGTCCGCAGTTTCTTCCGCTTTGCTCTTGGTTGGAGCGGCAGGTACGGTCGCAGGGACTTCTTCTCTAACACCGCCTCGCGCCTTTCCTTTAACTGTGCCCTCATCACCGTGCAGACTTTCGGCGGGGATGAATTTATCACGGGTCACCCACGTACTTAATGCGCCAATGGACAGGAGGTATTGGTCCTTTTTGATTTCAATGATTTCACCCGGTTGGCGAGAGCCGATGAGCTTCACGCGATCCCCCACTTTCGCGGGCGAAGCAATGAGCTTTTTGATCTTCTTCTCTTTTTGCTTCTCGTACTTGCTCTTCTTCTTTTGCTTTTCCCCTTGGGTTTGTTCGGCACGTTCTCCAGCGTAGACCTTGAAGCGCCCTACCACCTCGTCCTTGCCTTTTTTCGTGCGCTGGTCCGCGTATTCATTGACCAGGGACTGGAACTTCTTGCCCCAAGTAATCATGGCATTCTGCTGCTCGTTCATAGCGCTTTGACGGCGCACCTTGTCTTCGAGCTGATCGATCTTGCGGTCTTGTTTTTCTTTGAGTTTTTCCAATTCCTCTAAGCGCTTGGCCAAGGCTTCGGACTGGGCGCTCAAGCGGTTTTTCTCCTTTTGAATGCTGACCAATAATCGGTCAACGGCCACGGTATTGTCGTCCAACGCTTCGCGGGCGGCTTGAATGAGGGCGGGCGAGATGCCTACTTGTTGCGCCACCTCGTAGGTGTAGGACGACCCGGGAACGCCTTGGTTGAGGATGTACTCCGGGGTTAAATCTTCGGAATTGAATTGCATGGAGCCGTTTTCTACTCGGGGCAATTCTCCGGCCAAGGCCTTGATGCTGTTGTAGTGGGTGGTCATCACCCCGTAGGTCTTGGTGTTGTTGAGCTCGGTCAAGAAAACTTGGGCCATGGAGGAACCGAGGTCTGGGTCCGAACCGGAACCAAATTCATCGATGAGCACCAAGGTCTTGGCATACGACGCGTCTAAGAAATACTTCATCTTCGACAGCTTCGAGCTGTAGGTGGAGAGCTCGTTTTCTATGCTCTGCGCATCTCCGATATCGGCCATCAGCCCGTTGAACCAACCCATGGTGCTGTCCGGGTGGACGGTGACCAAAAGGCCACTTTGCAACATGAGTTGCAGCAAGCCGACCGTCTTTAGGGTGATGGATTTCCCTCCCGCATTGGGACCAGAGATCACAAGGATACGGGTGTGAGTGTCCAGCTTGATGTTCAGCGGCACTACCGGTTTTTTCTTGGGGGCGTTGAACGCGCGAAGGACCGGGTTGATGGCTTTGATCAAGTGAATGTGCGGTTTGTCCAGGAGCTGGGGCAAACAGGCGTTTTCGTCCAAAGCGTATAGGGCCTTGGCGTTGATAAAGTCGATTTGGTATAGGGCGGTGCTGTAGTCGCGCAAGAGCTCGCGGTAGCCCGCGATGAAGGCGGTCAATACTTTGAGGACTCGGGCAACTTCACGCTTTTCTTCATCTTCTAAAACGGAGATTTCGTTGTTGATCTCCAAGGTTTCTGCCGGCTCGACATAGAAGATGGTCGCGCGGGACGAGGAGCCGTGGAAGATCCCGTTGACTTGGCCCTTGAAGGCTCCTTCAATCGCCAATACACGCTTGTTGTCGTGCACACTCTCTTGGATATCTGCCAGGACCCCGCTGCCTTGGTATTTCTTCACGGCGCGGTAGAAAATGCGGTCCGCGGCCGCGCGTTTTTTCGTCAAGGCCGCACGAATTTTCCCCAGATCCGAGGAGGCGGAGGTCTTGACTACGCCGCGTCGGTCCAGTACGCGATCGATCTCGTCCGGGACGGCTTTGTTGGGTTCGAGGTGGGCCAATTTCTCTTGGATCGAGGGCGTGCGTTCCGCATGCAACTTGAAGAAAGAGCGGATGCGGTTGAAGCTCTCCACCAGGTCTTTGAGGATCAAAAAGTCCGGACCGTCGAGGGAGGCGCCTTGAATCTTTAGGCGGAGTAAGAAGGGCTTGATGTCGGCAGAGGCCAGGGCGGGAACGGGGAACCCGCTTTGGTACAGCCCTAAGACTTCGTGGACCTCTTGGAGGTCTTGGGTAACTGCGCCATAATCAGCGCTGGGCTTCAACTCTGAAATTCGTTCCCGAGCACGCTCCGTCACTGCTCGTTTGGCGACGGCTTGCTTGACTAAATCAAACTCTATGCTTTCAAAAAGATCCTCGGGATA
>WTJH01000005.1 GCA_011524915.1 Flavobacteriales bacterium
ATTCTAGGATCAGGAAGAACTCAATTGGAGTAGGGCTTTTGAAAATACCGCCCAATTCATAAAATCTTCAGGCCTAAGTTTCCCATCAGTAGACTTCGGTTGTAGTTTTTCTAATTCTCGCGATAAATCTTCTACAGTAGCCGGAACGATCGTTCCTAGAGGATACCCCTGAAGTTGATCGGCCAAACCACCGACATCGGTTACTAGAAGCGGACACTGATAATGCATGCTTTGGGCAATAATCCCACTCTGAGTGGCTCTTCTATAAGGCAACACGACCACATCCGCTGCACAAATGTAATCTCTGAGTACATCAGAACTTAAAAACTCATCTCTTATTTCTACATGCGCTTCGAGTCCTAATTTTTCAATAATATTCTTGTAGGGTTCTACCGAGCTATAAAAAGCCCCTCCAACCTTTAATTCCAATTGGGCTAAACGATCTTTAGACAATTGCCCTAGGGCTTCCAATAAAAGATCCAGCCCTTTATAGTCACGAATAAGTCCTACAAAGGAGATGATTGTTTTTTGAGTCCTCCAATGTAATTCTTGACGTGCTTGGAACTTTTCTTTGGGAGCTGGTGTTTGTTCTGCCAGCGGGTGATATTTCCAATCAACAGCTTTGGTTGTTTCTTTTCTAATTTGTTCGGCTACATAGGGAGAGAGGCACATAAAGGCATCCATGCTTTTGCGGAAAAAGCCATTAAATAGGACCGATAAAAAACGATTTTCGTGAGGAATCCAGTTGTCTACCAAACCTATCCGTCTTGTGGAGGGCTGTAATCCTCCGGCAAGGACCATCCAACAAAGGGCAAAAAACGGGGTCCAATAGCGGAAAACAATAATGTCTGCTTCGGCTTTTTTCAATTCCTTTCGAACTTTGAACCATTGCCAAGGGGCAAATCCGTGTATTTTTCGATGAATAGGAACAGCCGACGGAGTTGAATCTGTAGTCAACTGCGTTTTCCCCGGGAAAAGCAATTTTGGATACTGTTTTGTAAAGGTCCACAGTTCCACTTGGTTCCCTTGCTCTTTAAGATTTTTTCCTAACAGATATTGGGTGTCAGCAATACCGCCTCTGTAAGGGGGAGCTGGTCCAACAAGAATTATTTTAAGGGGTTTTCCCATGTTGGGGTTTCAGGTCAAATTCTGTTTGTAGTGCTAAAAGCGACAACACGCTTAAGCATAAATATGAAAGTATATATACCGTAAAAATAGGAGCTTCTAGGCTAAAATAGCTCCAATGTTCGGGCCAAAATAATACAAGTGCACAACTCAATAATCGGAATACTTCGAAACGGTAACTCCAGCTTAATCGGTCTAGTATCGAAGTGTAACTAAAAATACTGATACAAACGATTCCTCCTAAAACAAAGCGTAATTCGATACTCAAGCGCCCGAATTGAGCCAGAAAAAACAGCAAAATTCCAGTAACGCTCAACAGCTGAAAAAGGGCCCATGCTTTGCGATAATTGGATTCTTCAGGTTTGTATTTTTGAAGTTGATATACCTGTTCAACTATGGGTCTTGGAAAACGTTTAGCCACATCCGTGGGTCTCCATCCCGTAGGTCGGAACCAGAGGGTAAGTTTATCGATCCAGCTTTGGGTATACCACGCATCCACGACTAAGCCCCACAAGTGCTGAAAATTGATCCAAATGGGATTCCAGGTATGGACGGGTTTAAGCACACCAAATACAGGGGGTTCTTCTTCGATCTCCTCCTGAAAGGTCCCAAAAATTCGATCCCATACACAAAAGATAGCAGCTAAATTTTTATCAATATAAATGGGATTAATGGCATGATGAACTCGGTGTTGAGACGGAGTAACGATGATATATTCCAGCCATCCCATTTTTCCAATATGCTTGGTGTGATACCAAAATTGAGCAAACAAATGAATGGGAGCCAATACATTAATGACTTGCTGCGGAATTCCTAAAAGTGCCGCCGGAATCAAAAACAGAGCTCCAAAACTTAATATGTTCGATATACTTTGCCGTAGGGCACAGGCCAAGTTAAACTCTTCACTGCTGTGATGAACGATATGTTGATTCCAAAAAAAGTTGATATGATGGTTGAGTCGGTGAGACCAATAGGCAGCAAAATCTATACAGATAAAAGCAATGACATACAACGCTATACTAGTTTCCCAAGTGAGGAGCGATAGTTGGGATTGTAGATAGGGATACGAAATTAATAAAATGGCTAAGCCGAGAGAATCCTTTAAGATATTGGTAATGCCAGAGCTTAAACTAGCGATGGTATCCATAAAAGCATAGGTTTGCTTTTTAACCCAAAAACCATATCCAATCTCGATCAGTACCAGGACTAAAAATCCGGGGATTGCCCACAACAAAGCCTTCGCATACGCCTCCATAACAACATTTTACCCAAAAATAAGAAATTCAGGGTTTAGTTTTGAGAAATCGTCCACTGTCCCGTTCGAAGAAGGGGTTCGGCTTGTTTAAATTTCAGTGTTTTTAAGGTACCTGTATTAACATTTCGAATGGTAACTTTTTCGTTACGCCCAATTTTAGGTTGCTCCCGAACTATGGTTTCAACGACAGGGTTGGAAGGTCTAGAGCCTGCTTGGGAGGCTACTTGTCGATTTCTGGCTGCCAGCTCGTCTGTATTTAACACCTCATCTTTAGACATTTGTAGCTTGTCATTTCGTTTGGGTGTTCGTGCTTCCTGGATCTGTGCGTTTTGGGTTGGTAGTCCTCCTTTGATTAAAAATGAAATTACTTCACGATTGAGCTTGTCTAACATGGTTTTAAACAATTCAAAAGCCTCAAACTTATAAATCAATAAAGGATCTTTTTGCTCGTGAACCGCCAACTGAACGGATTGCTTTAACTCGTCCATTTTACGCAAGTGATTTTTCCAAGTTTCATCAATCAAAGCTAGGGTGATATTGCGCTCAAAATCACTGACCAATTTCTTCCCCTCGGATTTATAGGCAGCTTCCAAATCTGTAACCACTTGCAGGGTCTTTGTCCCATCTGTAAAAGGAACAACAATTCGTTCGAACTGATTTCCAGGCTTTTCATACACATCTTTGATCACAGGGAATGCTCGTTTTGCATTTTGTGCAGTTTTGTCCTGGTAATGCTTTAAGAGGGTTTCATAGAGTCCTTCAATAATTTCTTGTTCAGATTTGTCTTCAAATGCTTCTTCGCTGTAGGGCGATTGTATAGCAAAATTACTGATCAGTTCGAACTCGAAATTTTTATAATCGTTAGTCTCTTTATTGGAACTCACCAAAAGCTCACAACTGTCATAGAGCATATTGGCGATATCGAGCTGGAGTCTTTCTCCCAAAAGAGCATTTTTACGTCTTTTGTAAATGACTTCCCTTTGGGCATTCATGACATCGTCATATTCCAACAGTCGTTTACGAATCCCAAAATTGTTTTCCTCCACTTTTTTCTGAGCTCTTTCAATGGATTTGGTCATCATAGAGTGTTGGATAACCTCACCTTCCTCGAGTCCCATACGGTCCATTACTTTAGCCACACGTTCCGAACCAAAGAGTCGCATAAGGTTGTCCTCCAAGGAAACATAGAACTGAGAACTTCCCGGATCTCCCTGTCGTCCAGAACGACCGCGAAGCTGTCGATCGACCCGACGGGAGTCGTGACGTTCCGTACCAATAATTGCGAGTCCTCCCGCAGCTTTGACTTCATCCGAAAGTTTAATATCGGTACCCCTACCAGCCATATTGGTGGCAATGGTTACAATTCCGGCCTTTCCGGCTTCCGCAACAATATCAGCCTCTTTCTTGTGTAGCTTGGCATTTAAGACGTTGTGCTTCACTTTTCGAATTTGAAGCATCTTACTGAGGAGTTCGGAGATCTCTACAGAGGTTGTACCAATCAATACCGGACGACCCGCCTGAGCGAGTTTGGTGACTTCCTCGATAACGGCATTGTATTTTTCTCTTTTGGTTTTATAGATCAAATCGTCTCTATCGTCTCGAGCGATCGGTCTATTGGTAGGGATTTCTACCACGTCTAATTGATAGATTTCCCAAAATTCTCCTGCTTCGGTAACTGCCGTACCGGTCATTCCACCCAATTTGTGGTACATCCGGAAGTAGTTCTGAAGGGTAATAGTCGCAAAGGTTTGTGTGGCGGCTTCAATTTTGACACTTTCCTTAGCTTCGATGGCCTGATGCAATCCATCGGAATACCGACGGCCTTCCATGATACGCCCCGTTTGTTCGTCAACAATTTTCACTTTGTTGTCCATTACCACATATTCGACATCTTTCTCGAAAAGCGTGTAAGCTTTCAACAACTGATTTAGCGTGTGGATCCGTTCGGATTTGGTATCGAATTCTTTAAAGAGAACTTCTTTTTGGGCGGCTTCTTTTTCAGGTCCCAATTCTTGTGCTTCGATCTTGGCAATCTCTGATCCGATATCGGGGAGGATAAAGAAGTTTTGTTCCGATTCTGAAGAGGTAGAGAGGGCTTCAACTCCTTGCTCCGTGAGTTCTATTTGATTGTTTTTTTCGTCGATAACAAAAAAGAGAGCTTCATCTATCTGATACATCTCCCGATTGTTATCCTGCATATAGAAGTTTTCCGTTTTTTGAAGCAATTGCTTGATTCCTTCTTCACTCAAAAACTTGATCAAGGCTTTGTTTTTGGGGAGTCCTCTGTAGACTCTCAGCAATAGTTTCCCACCTTCTTTGGTGTCTCCTGCAGCGATTAGTTTTTTTGCTTCAGCCAAAACTGAAGTTAATAGTGTACGCTGTTGAGCCACCAGTTGGGAAACCCGTCCTTTAAGTTGATCGAACTCGTGGCGATCTCCCTCGGGGGTAGGACCGGAGATGATTAATGGGGTTCTGGCATCATCTACAAGGACAGAATCTACCTCATCTACAATTGCAAATTGGGGTTTGGGTTGCACCACATCGTTGGCGTTGTGGGCCATATTATCGCGGAGATAATCGAAACCAAATTCATTGTTTGTTCCGTAGGTGATATCGGCCTGATAGGCTTTTCGGCGGGCCTCACTGTTTGGAGGATGCATATCAATACAGTCGATACTTAACCCATGGAATTGAAATAAAGGCGCCATCCACATACAGTCTCGCTTGGCGAGATAATCGTTGACGGTTACCAAGTGAACCCCTTTTCCGGTAAGGGCATTCAAAAATACGGGAAGAGTCGCCACTAAGGTTTTTCCTTCTCCCGTTTGCATTTCTGCAATTTTTCCTTGGTGCAGTACCACTCCTCCGATCAGCTGAACATCATAGTGGACCATATCCCATACCACTTGCTTCCCTGCAGCATCCCAAGAATGCTCCCAAATGGCGTGGTCTCCTTCTAGGCTTACATAATTTTGTGATTGGGCTAAAAGTCTGTCATTTTCATTGGCTTTGACTCGTAGTTCATCAGTTGAGGCAAAACGTCTAGCAGTTTCTTTCATGACCGCAAAAGCCTCTGGCAAAAGGTCGTCAAGTTTTGAATCTTGAAGCTCTTGTGCTTGTTCTTCCAAGCTGTCTATTTGTTGATAGAGTTGCTCGCGGGCATCTATATTGGCTTCCGCTTCAACCTCGACCAAAAGACTGCCAATTTTATCGTCAATATCGACTCTCACCTGAGTTAATTGACGCTTGAACTCTAGTGTTCTATTGCGCAACTGATCCAAGCTCAGTTGTTCATAATCCTGTTGGAACTTTTTGATTTGTTCCACCAAGGGTAAAATCGCTTTTAAATCTTTCGAGGATTTATCCCCTACAAAAATCTTAAGTATGTTGTTCAGTACAGACATAGGCAATTTCTCTTAAGTGAGAATATTTTCTAAAAATAAATAAAAAAAAAGCCTCTAATGAGGCTAACAGGGAAGAACATTGAATTTAATATTCATCTTCGTTCCAAAGGTAATCTTCCTCTGTGGGAAAATCGGGCCATATTTCTTCAATGGATTCATATATATCCCCTTCATCTTCCATGGATTGTAGATTTTCTACTACTTCTAAAGGTGCTCCAGTACGAATAGAATAATCGATTAATTCGTCTTTAGTGGCGGGCCAAGGCGCGTCACTAAGGTAGGATGCTAATTCTAAAGTCCAATACATAACTGGTACAATTTTCCTGCAAAAATAAATTTTTGAGGGACATGAGCAAGAAGATCTTAAGCTTTTCTTTGAGGCTTCCACACCACTTGGTCGGCAGATAGGTCTTGAGCAATTTTACGACTCAACACAAATAAATAATCCGAAAGCCTGTTAATGTAATTCAGAACCATAGGAGGGATTTCGTAAAAATTGGTGAGCTCCACGATCGAGCGTTCCGATCTTCTGCAACAAGCGCGAGCCAAATGCGTGTAGGATACACATTCGTGTCCACCCGGCAATACAAAATTTCGTAAGGGGGGCAGTTGATCGCTCATCTGATCGATGGTCTTTTCTAATGCTCGAACATCCGATTCGTCTACATAATCAATGGAGGGTAAGTGTTTGGGGTCGGGGAGCGTTGTTATTTGAGTTGCTATGGACATCAACAACTCTTGCACATGAATGATTTGATCTGTGGTAGATGGATCCGAGAATTTATCTCGAAGTAAACCCAGCCATGAGTTGAGCTCGTCTATAGTCCCTGTCGTTACGATAATGGAATGCGTTTTGGATACCCGTTCCCCGGTCAGTAGGGCTGTGGTACCATCATCTCCTTGGCGAGTATATACTTTCATCTGCAATTTTCTTTCGGCTCCTTAACAAAAGTACGTTTAATATCAATACTTAAGGAATCTCTTCGGGGAAATTATGACCGCAAACGTTTGCTAAGGGGTGCCAAACCATAAAGTGCCATGATAAGCAAGGCTACCCGAGCGATATAGTCTCCATAACGAACATAAAATGTTTGTTGAGAATAGAGCGCAATTTTACCCTTTAAAACTCCTTGAGTTTCATAAGGCATACTTTTAGTAATTTCTCCTCGAGCATTTATGAATGCCGAAATTCCAGTATTGGCACTCCGAGCTACATCCCGTCTGGTTTCGATGGCTCTAAGGCGAGCATAGCTCAATAGTTGGCGGTGTCCGGGGGTATTTCCCCACCAAGCATCATTGGTGATGATGGCTAAAAAATCGGCACCCTTGCGAACATACTCCCGAACATAAGCCCCATAGATAGACTCATAACAAATGATAGGAGCTGCTTGGGTCTGAGTGTTTTTATGGGTAAATACTTCAGGAGATTCTTGAGTGCCACGATCACTTACCATTCCTCCAAAATCGAGTAAAATTTCCCCCAAAAGGGGCTCTAAAAGAGATTTAAAGGGAGTTTTTTCCACGCCTACCACCAGTTTGGACTTGTGATATATTTGGGTGGGAACATCGGATTGCAATGCAGCAGCACTGTTATAAACATCGACCCAAAGATCTTTTCGTACTTGTTTAGCTGAAGGACTTGGTGCTTCTTTTTGAGTGTATATGTCAAACAGTTGAATTCCAGTGAGTAAACACATCTGGGGGTATTGGAGCAGATAGTCTTGCAAGCGGTTGCTGAGGGGGCTTTCGTCAAAAGTTTTGTTGGGCGTTCCATAGCCTACATCAATAAATCCCTCTGGTGCAAGGATCCATTGGGTTTCTTCAGAAATATGATCCCGGATGAGAGTATCCAAAAATTCAATATAGGCTGCATTGGTTTTTCGGGGGCTAGGCAGGTAAGGATCTTCGTTGGGCTGAACCAACAATACCTCTGTGGATGGGGATTCCAATTTAAAATTATAAAATATGCCCACGGAAATTAAAATGGGTAAGCCAATCCCTATGCTAAGTAGTAGTCCAAGGGGTTTTTTCCAAGATTTTTTTTCTCGAGCTCGAAGCCAAATACCGAAAAAGCCGCAGTTGATCAGTAAAACCCAAAGGGAGCCACCAAAACTGCCGGTGTAGGTGTACCATTGAATCCAATGGATATTTTCAGAAAACACATTGCCCAACTGCAGCCAAGGCCACGAAAAATCCCAATTCAAATCAAATTTTTCGAAACTTAACCAAAGGGCAACCCAAAAAATTAACGCGCCTTTGAGGGGTAAAACTTTACGCGCTTTGTGATACAACCAAAAGATTGTACTGTAGAAACTCGAGTTGACCAGAATGGCAAAAAACATCCCAAAAGCGGTTGCATTAAAGATCCACCAGGTAGTGATGCTATTCCAGATAACAAAACTTAAATAACTACCCCAGAAAACTTTAGCCCCTATCTTTGGATGGGGTTGAGCTCTTAGATTATCATGAAAAATCAGGAGGGGAACAAGCCCAACAAAAACGAGCCCGCTCAGTCCGCGAGTGGGCCATGAAAGCCCCAATAGGATACCCGAAAGGAAGAGTAAACCCAAGGGGTATAAACGAAGCTTAAAGTTTTTCTTTGTCATCTAAGGTTTCGAACTTATCTTTTGCGCTAAATTTAATTCTCTTGAAGAAACACATTCCAAATATACTCACAGGATTTAATATGTTCTTCGGTTGCATTGGGGCACTTTTTGCTTTTATGCATCAATTCGAACTCACTGCCCTCTGTATTCTTATCAGTGCGGGCTTTGATTTGTTTGATGGTGCCGCAGCTCGAGCGCTTCAAGTAACTTCTCCATTAGGAGCTCAATTAGATGCCATGGCAGATTTGATTAGTTTCGGATTTGTGCCCGGTTTGGTGATGTTTCAGCAGCTTCAAATCTCTGGTTTAGCTCGCCAACAATTCTTTTTTGAACTTTTAGGAATGGACTTGCATATTACATTGGTTTTGTGGGGAGCGGTAGCGTTTTTGATTCCGATATCTTCTGGACTTCGTTTGGCCATTTTTGTTGTAAACGAGCACGATAAACCCGACTTTAGTGGGGTGCCTACACCTGCAAATGCCTTATTGTTTGTAGGTTTTCCTTTACTGTTGGGAATGGAGCAAATGTCCGGACTGCATGGTGTTGTAGGGCAAGCTATTTTTATGATCCCGCTGATTCTCGTTATGGTTGTATTAATGAACGCTCCAATACGACTGTTTTCCATTAAAAAATATCCACAGCTTAGTCCCACACTCTACTATCAGCTAGCCTTAATTTTAGGAGCCCTAGTATTGATTTACTTTTTCCAATTGGCAGCGATGAGTTTGATTATAGTTTTCTATTTGATCCTAAACATCATCAGAAATTTAGGTTAATCTTAAATGGATTTGGGTTCAGTCTCCCGAAAATTTTTAAATTGTAGGTGAAATATGAACACTGAAAAACGTTGTTGAAAAAATAGACATGAAAACACAAACAAAAGCATCACAAGCAGCACTTACTCCGGCATCTGCTTTAGAATTACTGAAGGAAGGAAATCAACGATTTTTAAGTCAAAAAATGACATCTCGCGATCTGACAGCACAAGTTAGCGATACAGCTACGGGTCAATTCCCATTTGCCTGCGTCTTGGGATGCATCGATTCTCGTGTGCCTTCCGAATTGGTTTTTGATCAGGGGATAGGAGATATTTTTAACGTAAGAATCGCCGGAAATTTTGTCAATACAGACATTTTAGGAAGTATGGAATTTGCGTGTAAGGTAGCAGGGTCTAAGGTAATCCTAGTTTTAGGACACACCAGTTGTGGGGCCGTTAAAGGCGCCTGTGATGGAGTAGAACTTGGAAATTTAACAGCGATGTTGTCAAATTTTGACCCGGTCCTCCAAGCGGTTGAATACACCGGAGAACGGAACGCATCAAACACCGAATTTGTCAACTTAGTCACAGAGGAAAATGTTCATGCGACTGTTGCAAAAATCAAAAACGATAGCCCAGTCTT